>JAAZAI010000531.1 GCA_012514445.1 Lentisphaerota bacterium | reverse complement strand
TTACACCATGAGGCAGATGCGAATTGGAGTTGGATAGTATAGGGCATCGCCCCGCCGCCTTGCAACCGTTTTTTTTCACGCAAAACGGCGGTTGATTTCGGGCGGCCCCCCGTGCGATAATGGCCACGCCAAGCAGATCAGCAACCCCATGGAGACAGCATGGCGATCAAAGTCATCGACCGGTTCCCCGGCGCAAACGCGCGGATCCTCGCCGTGCGCGACGATGCGAAGGCGCCCGAAATCGTCTTCACCCCCTATCCCCGCGGCGGGACCGAGGCGCTCTGGTTCGATTTCCGCGTCCACGACCCCTCGCCACCCGCCGCCGGCGCGCCCGAATCGCTCAAGCTCTCCCTGGCGTTCTTCGAAACGCTGCTCGGAGGCTCGAATCCCGCCGCCATCCGCCCCGTCCTGCGCGAACGCGGCAAGGCCTGGAGCCGCCTCAAGCCCCCGGAGGTCAAGACCGAGCCCGATGGACTCCAGACGCTGTCCTGGTCCGTTCCCTACCCAGTCGAGCCGCATGAATTCGCGCTGTGCATGCCCTACACCTACGACGAGCTGGCCACCGCGCTCGAGCACTGCAAGGGCTACTGGACGTCGAGCGACATCGGCCTGACGCAAGGCGGCAAGGTCCTGCAACGGCTCTCCAACGACATCCTGAAGGGCTGCAAGGCCTGCCCGAATCCGCATGGACTCTACATCCTCGCGCGCCAGCACGCGGGCGAGACGCCCGGCTCGTGGGTGCTCGACGGCATGCTCGAGGCCTTCTCGCGCGCCAAGCCCGTGAACTGGTGCGTCTGGATCGTCCCCTTCGCGAACCTCGACGACGTGCTCTCCGGCGCCTACGGAAAAGACCCCTTCCCGCACGATCTCAACCGCGCCTGGGGCGATCCTCCGATGCGCCACGAAACGCTCGTCATGCGCCACGACATCCGCCGCTGGGCGCAGCGCTGCAAGCCCGAGCTCGTGCTCGACCTGCACGCCCCCGGCGCCTCCGAGAACGACGGCGTGTACGCCTACTCGCAGAAAAACGGCACGCCCGAGTCCGAGAAGGCGAACCAGGCATGGCTCAACCTCTTCGCCCAGGCGCTCGCGCCGGACTACGCGGCCGAGACGTTCGCGCGCGTGGCGGACTACCCCTCGCGCTGGCCCCAGCCCTGGCTCGGCGACTTCGTCCGCGACGCGATCGGCACCGCCGCCGTCTCCCTCGAAACGCCCTACTGCGCCATCCGCGACACCGCGCTCCTCCAGAAGCACTACCGCGAGATCGGCCAGCGCCTCGCCCGCGCCATCCTCACCCGCTGGGGCCGGGGCTGGCCGGCTACTTCCGGTACCAGTCGGCCTTGATGCCGAGGCCGTTGATCTTGTAGTGCATCACGCGCGGCGAGAGGCCGAGGTCCCGCGCGGCGGCGGACATGTTGCCGTTCTTGCGCTTGAGCGCCTCGACGATCAGCTCGCGCTCGAACGAGCCCACGAGCGTGTTGAACGAGGCCGTGCCGTCCGGCAGCAGGCTCGTGCCCGACTCCGATCCGGTCTGCAGCGAGGGCGGCAGGTTGTAGCCGTGGATGCAGTCGTCGGAGGCCGTGAGGATGGCGCGCTCCATGCAGTTCTCGAGCTCGCGCACGTTGCCGGGCCAATGGTAGGACATGAGCATGTTGATCGCCGGGGTCGAGAGGCGCTTGATGGACTTGCCGTAGCGCAGGTTGTGCTTCTCGATGAAGTGCTCGGCGAGCGGGATGATGTCGCAGCGGCGCTTGCAGAGGTCGGGCAGCGCGATCGGGAAGATGTTGAGGCGGTAGTACAGGTCCTCGCGGAACTTCTCCTCGGCCATGAGCTGTTCGAGATCGCGGCTCGTGGCGGCGATGATCCGCACGTCGGCCTTCAGCTCCTCGTTGCTGCCCACGCGCGAGAACGTGCGCTCCTGGATGAAGCGCAGCAGCTTGACCTGGATCGGCGGGGACAGGTCGCCGATCTCGTCGAGGAAGAGCGTGCCGCCGTCCGCCGCCTCGGCGCGGCCGATGCGCCGCCCGACGGCGCCGGTGAAGGCGCCCTTCTCATGGCCGAAGATCTCGCTCTCGACGAGGCTCTCGGGCAGCGCGGCGCAGTTGAGCGTGACGAACGGCTTCGTCGCCCGCGCGCTGAGCTTGCGGATGGCGGAGGCGACGAGTTCCTTGCCGGTGCCGGAGCTGCCGCGGATGAGCACCGTCGCGCTGCTCGGGGCGACTTGGCGGATGAGCGCGAAGACCTGCTGCATCTCGCCGCCGGTGCCGACGATCTCGCCGATCGGGTCGTCGGGCCCGGCGAGGGCCTGGCGCAGACGCCGGTTCTCGCCGAGGAGCTGCTCCCGCTCCTCGTGCTCCTGCCGGCGCGCCTGCACCGCCTCGGCGGTGAGGCTGCCGATGATCTCCAGCAGCATGAGATCCGACTCGAGGTCGTTCCCCTCCGTGGCCGCGCGCTCGATGCTGAGCGTGCCGATGACGCGCTCGTGGCGCATGATGGGCACGCAGATGAAGGAGAGGCGCTCGTGGCGCCGGCGGGAACCCGTGCGGTTGAGGAAGCGCGGATCGGCGCTGATGTCGTTGACCACCTCGGCCCGGCCCGTCTTCGCGACGCTGCCAGTAATGCCTTCGCCGACGCGATAGCGCCCGCGCTTCTTCTCGGCTTCGTCGAGCCCCTGGGAGGCCTCGATGCGCAGCTCGTCGCCGTGCTTGAGGGTGAACGTGCCGCGGAGCATGCCCATGCGGCGGTGGAGAAGATCCAGGACGTTCTGGAGCAGGGCGCCGATGTTCCGCTCGAACACCACCGTCCGGCTGATCTCCTGGATGACCGAAATGGCCCGCTTTTCCTCGTCCTTCATGAAGTCGTCTCGGGGTGAAAACATCGGTGGATGATACAGGAACGCGATGCCGGATGACAAGAAAATTGGCTAGGCGAGATTCTCGTCGAAGGGTTCGGCCTTCGCCTTGCCGTTGGCGCCCTTCGTGAGAATCTCGACCTTGCGTTCGATTTCGGCGAGCTTGGCGGAACAGAACTTCACCAGCTTCTGCCCCTCCTCGAACGAGGCGACCATCGCGTCGAGCCCCTCGCCGCCGCCCTCCATCGCCTCCACGATCGCCTCCAGCCGCTCCACGGCCTTCTCGAAGGACATCTCGTCCGGTTTTTTGTCTTTATCTTCTGCTTTCATGAGTGCTCCTTGAAATTTGAAACTGGAAACTGGAAACTAGAAACTAGAAATTTGAACCTGGAAACGAGGTTCTGCTAGTTGGCCTGGGCAAGAATGCGGGTGGACTTGATAAAGGCGTTCAGTTTGGGCCCCAGCTCGTCAACGAACGTCTTGTATCGGCCAACCTCGTCGGACGCGATCACCTTGCGGCGGACTGCCTTCCTGAGCCACGCCTTCGTCTCCTCGAACGAGCCCCGGGCATAGAGGTAGAACTTGCGCCGGTCGGCAGGAGTGTAGCGTCCGTATCCTTCGGCGATATTGGCCGCGATGCTGTCGGCGGCCCGGATGATCTGGCACCCAATCGTCTGTTGCGCCTTCGGCGCCCATGCATCGTACGCATCCCAAATCAAGTCGGACAACTCCTCTGCCAAGCGATACACATCCAGCTCGTAAACCTCTTTCATTCGCCCCCCTCACGTTTCGAATTTCAAAGCCCGAGTTTCGTAGCCCAAAGCCCAAGTTTCGAGTTTCAAATTTCAAATTTCACGGACCGGATCGCCTTCGCGATCTGGTCCGGCCCGATCTCGTTGATGCAGGCGAAGCTCCGACACGGCTTGGTGTAGCCGAAGATGGAGCAGGGCGAGCAGGGCAGAGGCTGGGCGACCGCCGTGCCGCAGCCCGCCGGCGGCCCCCATTTCGCGGGATCGCTGGGGCCGAACACGACGACCGCCGGCGTGCCGACCGCCACGGCGAGGTGGGCGATGCCCGAGTCGGGACCGACAAGCGCCGCCGCGGCGCGGCACGCCGCGGCCGTCTCCGAGAGGTTCAGCCGGCCGCAGAGGTTCACGGCGCCGGGACCGAGGAGCACCGCGAGCTCCGCCGCCGCCGCGCAGTCGGCGGCCGCGCCGATCACGACGAGGGCGAGCCCGCGTTCCTCGGCCACGGCGCGGCACGCCGCCCCGAGCGCAGGCGCGGGGCAGCGCTTGCAGGGGATGCTGCCCCCGGCGTGCACGAGCAGGAACGGGCGCGCGGGCAGGAGACCCGCCGGGACCGTCGGCAGCGCCGCCGCGGCCAGGATGCCGGCGCGCGGAGGCAGCGTGGCGACGATGCCGCAGGCGGCGGAGAGGAGACGGCCGAACTGCACGTCCTCCGGGCCGTCGAGGTCGTAGCTCACGAGGTGCGTGTAGAGGCCGCGGCGGTTCGTGTTGATCTTGAAGCCGATGCGCAACGGCGCGCGGGTGAGCGCGGCCATGACGCCGGAGGCGTTGTGGAACTGCTCCGTGTCGATCACCGCGCCGTAGCCGCCGCGGAAGAGCATTCGCAGCGCCGCGACGGGCGCGGCGTCGTAGGCCACGACACGGCCGCCGGGGCGGGCGAGGCGGAAAATGCCGGCGTTTCGGCTTTCGCAGAGCACGTCGATCCGGCGGCCGGGGATCGCCGCCTCGAGGGCGGCGAGCATCGGCAGGAGCATCGCCGCGTCGCCGATGCCGCCGGGACGGATGACGAGCACGGGCCCGGGCACATCCTGGAGGCGGCGATGCTCCGTGCGCGTCTGCGCACGCGAGAGCGCCTTGCAGAGCAACGGGCCGACGAGGGCGTCGGCGGCCTTCATCAGGGAGGAGCGGAAGCTCATCGCGCGCCGTTTCTCGCCGCCGCCGGGCGGGGTTGCTGCTGCTCCGGGGGCGGCCCGGCGCCCGCCTCGATGCGCGCGAGCATGGCGAGCGCGAGCGCCCCGGACTTGTAGAGGGAGTCCGGGCTGATTTTGTCGATGGAGTCCTCCATCGTGTGCCAGTAGTCATGACGCCCCGGCCCGGAGCCGTATTCGAAGTCGATCAGGTCGATGGCGCTGAAACGTCCGAGGATGAAGGGGAGGTGGTCGTCGATGATGATGGCGGAGGCGAGGGAGGCGTCGGCGGCCTCGGGGCGCGCGGCGCCTTCCTCCAGCGCGATGCGGGCGAGCCACGGGGTGACGTTGCGGGGGATTTCGAGTTTGAGATCCCGGTCGCCCACCATGTCGAGGACGATGGCGGCGACGAGAGGCATCTCGACACGGTCGCGGACGAACTGAGCGGCCATGCGTCGGCTGCCGTGAAGGCCGTCGTTGTCGCGGTACGTGTCGCCGAAGCATTCCTCGCCGTCGAAGAAGGCGAAGCGCACGGTGTGGCGGAGCCGGGGCTTGCGTTCGGCGAGATGCTCCGCGAGGGCGAGCAGGACGCCGGTGCTCGAGCCGCCGTCGTTGGCGCCCTGGAACCCCTCGCCGATGCCGGCCTTCGTGTCGTAGTGCGAGCCGAAGAGGACGACGGACGGCGTATCGCCGGGGATGTCGACGTAGATGTTGCAGAAGGTCTTCGGGCCGAAAGGGGTGTTCTCCGTCCAGGTGTCGGCGCGGGGTTCGAGACCCATGCGGCGGATCTCCTGGGCGAGCCACTTCGAGGCCTTGGCGGCGCCCAGCGTGCCGGAGTCGCGCGGAACGATCTTGACGAATTCGCTCGTGTAGGCGAGCATCCGGATCCCGGCTTCGGGGGGGAGGCGGTCCCAGCCCGCGGCGCGGGCTTCGACCTCGGCCCGGCAGCCGACGAACCCGGCGAAGGCAATGCTGGCCGCGACGGCGGCGAAGATGGCTTGGCTCCTGCGCATGGGTCGCATTATACACCAACCCCGGCGCGGAAAAAAGGCGGAAACAGGGCAATCGGCGACCCAATCGGCAATCAGACGTTGCCGGCGAGGACTCGCGTGAAGCCCTTCGCCCGGGCCATCGCCACGGCGCGATGCACGGTCGCCGGGGGAGTCGGCGGCTCGGTGAATCCGCCCATCGGACGATAGGCCGAGAAGTGGATCGGCGTCTCCCGCCCCACGGCGTCGGCCATCCAGTCGAGCAGCGCCTGGATCATCTCAGTCGAATCGTTGCGGTTCGGAATCAGCAGATTCGTGATCTCGAGATGGCCTCCGACCTCGCGCTTGAAGTAGCGGCAGCTCTCGAGCACGGGCGCGAGCGACCCGCCGCACAGCGACGAATAGAAGTCCTCGGAAAAGCCCTTGACGTCGATGTTCGCGGCGTCGATCAGCGGATACAGCGCGGCTCGCGCGGCGGAGCTGATGAAGCCGTTGCTGACGAGAACCGTGCCGAGGCCCGCGGCGCGCGCCAGCCGCGCGATGTCGATGGCGTACTCGATGAAGACCGTCGGTTCGTTGTACGTGAACGCCACGGAGCGGCAGTCCGCGCGCTTCGCCATCGCGACGATCCGATCCGGCTCGACGATGGGCTGCGCCCGCTGGAGCGCGCCGCCGTGACGCGAAAGGTGATGGTT
>JAAZAI010000530.1 GCA_012514445.1 Lentisphaerota bacterium | reverse complement strand
GCGGTTCGAGCCGACGGGCAGCGCGTTCACGAAATCGAGTGCGGCCTGCGGGTCCTCCGCGGCGAGTTGCGAGGCGATCGAGCGGAGCGCGTTCTTTTTCGTCTGTCCCTCGGGCATCTCCTTGGCGTATTCCAGAGCCGCCTTGGAGTCGTTCTGCGCCCAGTTCGAGAGGACGGCGTTGACGATGTCGCGCCGGCTCGAGGCGGTGCCGACGCCCTCGGCCCAGGCGAGCGCCGCACGAGGATCCGTCTGCGCCCAGGTCGAGGCGATGTTCATGAACGCCTGGCTGCGGAGCGGCGAGCTGGTCAGCGACTCGGCCATCCTAGCCGCGGCCAGGGGGTCCTTCGCGGCCCAGGTGCCGAGGATCGACGAGCCGATCCAGTTCCAGCTTTGCACGTTGCCCTTGCCCAGCGCCATGACGAGTTGGAAGGCGTTTTCGGGCTCCGTGGCGCCGTAGTTGGAAACAATGGCGCGCAGCGCGTCGTCGCGGAAGGATGTCGTCGGGAGGTTGCGGGCCCATTCGATCGCGGCCGCGGGATCCTTCTTCGACCAGACCCCGGCGATCTGCGTCAGCGCCTGCTCGCGCTCGCGCCGGTTCTTGATACCGTTGGCGTAGGCGATGGCGCCCTGCAGATCGTCTTCGGCCAGCTTGCCGAGCAGGAAGTGGCGGAGGCTCCACTTCAGAGGGCGGGCGAGCTTCTCATTCGCGAAGGCCAGCAGACGCGGAATATCCTGCGCGTCGACGGAGGAGATCATCTCGATCCATTTCGCTTCGGAGCCGTGGAGACCGTGGCGTGCGCCACCGGTGGCGCGGTTGAGTTCCAGCAGTTTCTCCTCGACTTCGCCGATGGAGAGCCGGGGCTGCGCGCCCATGACCGGGGCGGAGTCCAACGCCGACGGAGCGGGCTTCGAGACGCCCGCGTGGACGACGGCATCGGGATCCGTCTTGGACGTCCCGGCGGCGCGGATGTCGTTAGTGGCGGCGGGGGAGCCGACGATGGATCCCGGCGCGGCGGGATCCTGGCGGCCCCCCAGCCAAAATCCGACCGGAATGGCTAAAGCGGCTGTGGCGAGCGCGGTGACGATCTCTCTTTTCATAAGATAATCCACCTTAGCGAAACCGCGCCACGGAATCAAGGCGAAACTCGTGGCTGCTAGTGTCCGAGCAGCGCCTGCTTCAGCGAGTCCTGCGCCGGCTTGTCGCCAAGCCAGATGGCGAAGAGCGCCTGCTTGAGCGCGGCGTCCCGGATCTCTAGCTGAACACCGCGTAGCGCAGCGGCTTGAGGGCGTTGCGGCCTTTGAGGCCGATGTCGAGCCAGCTCTGGAGACGGCGCTCGCGGCGCTGCGCGAGGATGCGCTTGACGTGGATCGGCCCGATGCCGGGGATGCGCAGCAGCGCCCCGCGCTCCGCGGTGTTCACCTTCACGGGATAGAACTCGGGATGCAGTTCCGCCCAGCGCTGCTTGGGGTCGACGTCGAGGTCGAGGTTGCCGGCGGCGTCGAAGGCGATCTCGTCGGCCCCGAAGCGGTACCTGCGCAGGAGGAAGTCCGTCTGGTAGAGTCGATGTTCGCGGGCGAGGCGGGCGGCGTTGGCACCGTCGTCCAGCGCGAAATCCGCAGTTCGGGGCGGCTGGTAGGCGGAGAAGTAGACGCGCTTGAACTTCAGACGTCCGTAGATCGCGCCGGTGTAGCGCACGATGTCGCGATCGGGCTCGGCGGCGGCTCCGACGATGAACTGCGTGGTGCACTTGACGCGGGCGAATTCGGCGCCCTTGGCGGTGTTTTCGGCCATGGTCTT
>JAAZAI010000529.1 GCA_012514445.1 Lentisphaerota bacterium | reverse complement strand
GTCACAACCTCGCCGTCACACTGCGGGGCAACCTCATGTTCGTGCATGTCGACGGCAAGCTAATGTTCGGCGGGCGCGTCCTCCTGCGCGGCGCCAGCCACGCCGGCCTCATCGGCGCCAGCGTCTGGGATCCGATCGTCGGCGTCGCCTCCACCGAGATCATCTCCACGCGCATTGCCGGACGCCGCGACGCCATCGTCACCTGGTCGCCCGCCTCCGGCCGCAACATCGGCCATCTGAACACGTGGCTGGCTGCCAACGCCCACCGCTTCGCGATCCTCGCGCCGCCCTGGATCGACATCGCCTCCACCGGCCCCGCCGCGACGTCCGAATGGGACGCGCCCTCCGTCGCGCTGCTCGCCAGCGCCAACGCCGCTCGCCTCATGCCGCGGCTCCGCGTCGTCAACCTCGACTCGCTCATGAGGATTTCGGAGGCCGACATCGCCGCCAGGCTCCGCCAGCGCGGCGCCGGCGGACTCTTCGTCGACGCCTCGGACTGCGACAGGGCCCGGCTGCCGCAGCTCATGGCCTGGCTGACGCGCATGAACGACCTGCTCGTCCGCGATGGCCTCTCGCTCGCCCTGCGACTCCCGCCGGGCTCCGAAAAGCTCTCCTCCTCCATCAACATCGTCCAGATCCTCCCCGGCGTCACCCTCGTCGACGACCATTTCGACGCCTTCGACCTGCCGCCCGAACGCACGATGCCCCTCGTGAACGTCCCGGACTCCGAAGCCAACGCCACCGTCCAGTACTACTACCAGGTCGCCAACGTCCTCGCCGACGGCGCCGAAACCTCCGAGGAGGCGCGCAACGAAGACCTCCGGCAAAGCGGTTTCGAGGCCTTCGCCGCCGCCGACTACGCTGAGGCCATCGCCTCCTGGAGCCAGTGGGCCGAGCGCGACCCGGAAAATCCCGAGCCCCTCGCGCTCATCGGCGACGCCCATCTGCGCAACAACGATAGGGGCAAGGCGGCCGAATGCTACGCCGCGAGCCTCGCCAAAAACCCTGGCCAGCTCAACCTCGCCGTGCGCTATTCCCAGCTCCTCTTCGACATGGGCCGTGCCGACGAGTCCAACGCCCTGCTCGACACCTACGCGCGCACCTTCCCTGGTCACCCCGAAATCACCATCGCCCAAGCCCGCCGCCTCGCCGACACCCGGCACCGCGCCGAGGCGCGCGAGATCATGCAGCAGCTCGTCGCGGAGGATCCCCAGAACATCGAGGCGCGCCTCGTGCTCCAGAACTTCCTCGACGAACCCGCCAGCCGCTACGCCAACATGCACCAGCTCCTCGCGGTCGGCCAATCCTCCAAATCCCACCTCTACGGCCTCGCCCAGGACATCATCGCCTCCGAACTGCTCACGATCCCCGAAGCGACAATCTTTTTCCCGTTCATCCGCGAAACCGCTGCCAACGGTCCCAACAGGCGCACCCAGGAAATCTACGACAGCCTCCTGCCCATCACCAACGCCGTCACGGAGGACTTCTCCCTCGCCCCGCTCTCCGACGCCTGGATCCCCTGGAACGGCATGCACGCCTCCTTCAGCGGCAAATACGAGCTCACCGCCTCTGCCTCCGTCTCCGAAGCGTTCCTCCGGCTCAAAAAGTCCGAACTCCTCCGCGACGGCGTCATCACCGTCACCATCGACGAGTCCGTCGGCGCCTTCTGGCTCTACGCCCGCCGCAGCGCGCGCGCCATGCTCCGCTTCGGCTACGACAACGACGGCTTCATCCGGCTCCAGACCTGGTACGACGGACGCCTGCGCTCCAGCGAGGCCCAGCCCTGGCTGCGGCCGCCCGGCAAGGTCTCTCTCAGCCTCGAAGTCCGCGGCGACGGCGCCATGGGCTTCCAGAACGGGCGGGCGATGTTCAACACCCGCATCCGCATTCCCAAAGAAGTCTGCTACGGCTGGTGGAGCATCGCCCCCTACTCCCCCAACCTCGGCGCCGCCAAGGCGAGCATCCTCTCCATCGAGACCTCCCCCCTGCCCGCCGGCATCGCCCTCGTTCCCCAACTCCCGAACGACGCCATCCCGCCCATCCAGGAACTGATCCGCCGGAACGTGCGCGACATCTCCACCATCGCCCCCGTCGCGTTCATCCAGCACCCCAACGGCAGCCTCCCCACCACGCCCGACGTGGATCTCGCCCCCTTCAAGCTCTTCTGCGCGTTCCACCGCCTCCGCCTCCTGCCCGTGGTCGAACTGCCCTACTACTCCATCGTCAAGCCCAAGATCCTCGCGGACCTCATCCGCAACCACAGCCTCGAGGGCATGGTCGTGCGCGTCACCTCCATGCCTCCGAGAAACTGGTTCGCGGAAATGGCCGCCGAACTCGAGTCGACCGCCGGCAACCTGATCGTCATCCAGAGCACCCAGCCGCTCTGGCCCGCCGAACAGGAACAAAAGGATGCCCCCTCCCCCGAAGAGGAGTTCCTTCGCCTGCGCGCGCTACCCGATGTCCAGGTCGTCGAAATCCAGCGCGGTAACCTCATCCTCCCGCCCATCCAGGAAGCCTGGCAGATCCCCGCCGTCCCCGCTCAGGAGTGGGCGGCCTGGACGATGGAGGAAAAGCGCACGGGCATCGCCCCGCACCTCGTGGTCGTGCCGCTCCACGGCCTCGTCCCCGAGGAATCGCTCAAAGCCACGCGCGCCCGCGGCGTGGAAGCCTTCGCCAAACGCCCGCCGCCGCTAGGTTCCGAATCCGCCACCAACGCCGCGCCCGACGTCATCAAGCTCAACCTCGAAGGCTCCTGGCCCGAAGCCGCCTTCCGCGCGAAAAACACCCGGCAATCCTCCCCCGCCGCCACCACCAACGCCGCGCCAGAAGTCCCCGCCGCGGAAGCCCCGCCGAGTCTTGAGGCGAGCCCTCAGCAGTTCGCAACACCCGCCGCCTCCACCAACGCGCCACCCGAAGCCCCCGCCACCACCAACGCCGCGCCAGCCGAGCCCGCTCCCGTGCCCATTTGGCAGGCGCTGGAGCTGACCCCGTAGCCTGCCCCCCGCGTCTTGATGCGAGCCCTCTGCGGCTCGCAGTTTTTCCCTTGTCCCTTCCGAGCCGAAACGCTAGACTTTCCGAGCAATGCACCCCGAGGCCCCGGGGCCTCGGGTTTTTCTTTACACCCCTACTCCACCATGAAACTGAATTCGCTTTTCACCGACCACGCCGTCCTCCAGCATGGCATCTCCGTTCCGGTTTGGGGCTCCACTCTGCCCAACGCGAAAGTCTCCGGCCAAATCGCCGGAATCAAGACCTGGGCGATCGCCAGCGCCTCCGGCGACTTCATGCTGCGCTTCCCGCCCCTGCCGGTCGGAGGCCCCTACACGCTGGAGATCTCGACGGGGAACAAGCGCGAGTCGGCGCGAGTCGAAGACGTCTGGGTAGGCGAGGTCTGGATCTGCTCCGGACAGTCGAACATGGAGTTCTCCCTCGCGGCAGGCCTCCCCGATCCAGAACCCAAGGACTGCGACGGCGTCCGCATGATCACCGTGGCGCGCCAGGCGGCGTTCGGCCGCCAACGCGACTTCAAGGGCGCATGGGCCGTCGGCACCCTCGAGAACGCCGCCGCGTTCTCCGGCGTCGGCTACTTCTTCGCCCGCCGGCTGCATGACGAGCTCAAGATGCCCGTCGGCATGATCCACACCTCGTGGGGCGGCACCCGCGCCGAGGCCTGGACCTCGCGCGAGGCGCTCATGGAGCATCCCGCGACGGCGCAGATGGTGCGCGACTACGAGTCCGACCTCGCCTGCGAAGACCATTGGACCGGCGCCGCGCGCGAGCAGGCGCTGCCCGCCGATCCCGGCAACGCCGGTGCGCGGCACGGCTGGGCAAAGCCGGATTTCGACGACGCCGCCTGGGGCGAGGTCGAACTTCCCGGCAGCTTCGCCAAGTGTTGCGGACGCAAGACGAACGGCGCGTTCTGGTTCCGCAAGACGGTGGACGTCCCCGCCGCCTGGCGCGGTCGGAAGCTCGAGCTGCGCATCGGCGCCGCGGACAAGCACGACGTGACGTACTTCAACGGCGTCAAGGTCGGCGCGACCGGCAAGGGCGTCGAGGACCAGCACTGGAACGTCCCGCGCCAGTACGCCGTCCCCGCTCAGGCGAACGGCGCCCCGAAGGCCACCGTCGCCGTGCGCGTCTGGTCGTATCTCTTCGACGGCGGCCTCATCGGGCCCGCGCAGGCGATGCGCCTGGGGCCGGCGGACGACCCCGCGGCCTCCATCCCCCTCGGCGGCGCCTGGAAATGGGCGATCGAGTCGGACATCGGCCTCACACCCATGCCTCCCGCCCTTCCGATGCTCCCCGGGAACGCGAACGCGCCCTTCACGCTCTACGACGCGATGATCAACCCCCTGCTCCCGTATGCGATCCGCGGCGCGATCTGGTATCAGGGCGAAAGCAACGCCGGCAACGCGAAGGACTACC
>JAAZAI010000528.1 GCA_012514445.1 Lentisphaerota bacterium | reverse complement strand
GCCGCGCCTCTGGCGCGTCCTCCCCCTCGACCACGGCAAGAAGCTCGTCAAGGACGGCGAGCTCTCCGCCGGAAAGCCGACGGGCGCGGGCTTCCTCATGATGCTGCTCACGCTTCCCGTGCTGCTGCTCGTGCTCCCCTTCTCCGGCCCCGGCATCGACACCGCGAAGACCTTCGGCGAATTCATCGCGGGCTTGGCCGAACTGCTCGAGACGCCGTCCTCCTGGCTCCTGCTCGTCAACCAGCAGTGGGCGATCGTCGTCTGCCTCTTCGCCGCGATGTTCGCCGGCTACTTCGACGACAAGTCGAGCCACCCCTGGGGCCGCACGAAGAAGGGTCTCATCGACGCCGCCATCGCGCTCGTCGCCGCCTGCTTCCTCTGCCGCTTCCAGCCCGTCGCCATCTGGCTCCCGCTCTGGAAGGCCCCCGTCGTCATGGCCTGGTGGTGGTACATCGCCATGGCCGTGCCGGTCCTCTGGTTCACGATGAACGCCACGAACTGCTCGGACGGCGTCGACGGCCTCGCCGGCACGCTGACGCTCATGTCGCTCTTCGCCCTCGCCATCTTCCTCTACGGCGTCGTCGGCCACCAGGAGATCTCGCGCTACCTGCTCGTCCCGCACAACCCCGAGGGCGCCCGATGGGGCATCCTCGTCGCGACGTTCGCGGGCAGCATCGCGGGCTATCTCTGGTACAACGCGCAGCCCAGCCGGGTGCTCATGGGCGACGCCGGCTCGCGCTTCCTCGGTCTGCTCGTCGGCATCGCCGTGCTCACCTGCGGGAACCCCTTCCTCGTGCTCGTCGTCGCGCCCATCGTCCTGGTCAACGGCGGCACCGGCCTTTTCAAGATCTTCCTGCTCAAGACGCTCACGCGCCTGGGATTCGACACGACGAACCCGAATCTCCCGCGCCCCGAGTCCTCGTCGGACGCGGCGCCCCCCGCGCGCCCCTGCTGGCTGGCGCGTCAGCTCCACAAGGTGCGCTTTCCGCTGCACGACCACTGCCGCACGAACCTGCACTGGTCGAACCCCCAGGTCCTGATGCGCTTCGTGCTCATCCAGGCCCTGGCGATGCCGATCCTCTTCCTCATCCTCGTCAAGATCCGCTAGACGCTCATCCGCCGGCATTCCGGGGCGGCAGGTCTACGGAAGCGGCGCGGACGAGCACCGAAAGCGGCGTGCCGTTGACGTCGAACGTGGAGTCCCAGATCTCCTCCGGCACGGTCTGCTTCGTCTTCTCCGCCAACCACAGCCTCCATTCCTCCGCGTTTCGGAAGAGGATGCAGTTCTGCTCCTCGAGTTCCTCGGCGCGCAGGAACCCGAGGTAGACGAGGGCGACGGGAATCCCCATTTCGGCCACCTTCAGGGCGAAGGCCAGCCGGCAGGCCAGCTCAAAGTGGCAGGAGGGCACGAGCTTGATCCAGTGCCGCGGCTTCCATCCCTGCGCCTCGGACGCGGCGCGCAGCAGGTCGTTCCACTTCTCGGTCGCCTCGTCGAGCGCCTGCCGCATCGTCCCGATGTTGCGCTTCTCGTTGGCCGTGCAGGGATCGCTGTTCATCTCGCTGAGATGCGCCTTCGCCTCCACGAGCATCAGCCCCGGCGCGCCGCCGAGACGACAAGTGCTCACGAGATCCCAGGGCGGAGTGCGGACCTTCATGAGCCCCGGGGCGATCCACCAGTTCTTGAGCAGCGTCCGCTGCTCAGCGCTCTTGAGGAACCCCTGTGTCTCGTCGAGACGGATCTCGGCCGGCTCGCGGAATCCCTTCGGGGCCCAGAGGTCCGAATTCCGGACGTCGCCGAACCCCTCGATCAGCGCCCCGAGCGCCGCGGCGACCGCCGAGCGGTCTCCGGAGGTCATCTGCAGGCAGCGCATCTGGCTGCCCTTGCGTTGGCTCTCGGGCACCTCGTCCCTCCGCCCCCGTGTCTCTGGAAAATGTCTCATCTCGCTGTTGTTCCTCTCGCGCGGCGCGCGCTCCCTTATCTGCCACCCCTAAGCATGGCGGAATCCCCGCTCCCCGTCAAGCGCCAAGAAAAAAAGCCCGTCAACCTTGACTTTCAAACCCCGGAATGATAATCTGTTTCCTTGTTCTTTTTCAACCAACCGAAGGAATACGCGTGAGTGTCTTAGACGATTTGTCAGCATTGCAGGAACTCGACGGGGAAATCAGGGAGCTCGAGCGTCATGTCAACGACATCCCGATCCGGCGGGAGCAGGAGATCCGGAAGCTGGCGGCTGAGCAGGACGACCTGAACCGAGCCCGCGAGGAGGTCAACCGGCTGATCCTCGAAACCCGCAACGACGAGGTGGTGATCTCGGAGATCAAGGAGAACATCGCCAAGTTCCGCACGCAGCAGATGTCGCTCAAGACGAACGCCGAATACGCCGCGATGAACTCCCAGATCGCCAAGGCCGAGGAAGCCCAGAAGGCCGCCGAAGCCAAGCTCGCCGAGGACAAGGCGAAGATCCCCGCCGCCGAAAGCGCCCTGGCGGGCTTCCAGGCAGTCTACGACGCGGCCAAGGGCGAGGTGGACGCCTACATCGCCGATCTGGACGCACGGCTCGCCGAGATCCAGAAGCGCCTCGACGACGCCCGCCTGCGCCGCGCGGCGATGGCCAAGCCCCTCGACGTCCCCGCCACGCGCAAATTCCTGATGTACTACGACCGGCTCCGCAAGAGCCGCTGGCCCGTCCTGATCCGGCTCGACGCCGGCGTCTGCACCGGGTGCCACATGCAACTTCCCCCGGCCAAGCAGCAGGATGCCATGAAAAACGCCGTGACGGCCACAGATCCCGCGAAGATGGCCATCGTCGCCTGCGACTTCTGCGGCCGGATGATCCACTAGCTCTTTCGATTCCATTCAATGTGTCGGTCCGGTGGACGACGGATCGCCGCGCGGCGGGCAACCGCTCGCGCGGAGGAAAGTCCGGACTCCGCAGGGCAAGGCTTCCTGGTGTAGTGCCGGGAGGGGCGCGGGCAAACCGCGCTGACGGACAGTGCCACAGAAAACAAACCGCCGGCTTCGGCCGGCAAGGGTGAAAAGGCGGTTTAAGAGACCACCGTGCGGGTCGGCAACGGCCCGCGCAAGGCAAACCCAGCCTGGAGCAAGATCAAATAGGGGGCGTCGCACGGCCCGTGCACGCCGCGCGCCGCAAGGCGCAGGCAGCGCCCCGGGTTGATTGCCAAGATGAATGATCCGAACCGCCCGCGAGGGCGAGTACAGAATCCGGCTTATGAATCCACCGGCCCGACACTTCTCCTCTTCCCGACTCCCCGACGCCGCGACGTTTGCCGTCGTCGCCGCGACGATCGCGCTCGCGGCGCTCGCCGCCCGGCGCCTGCAGCGGCCGCGGCTTGATCCCCCCCCCACCCCGGCCGCCGCCGAGGCCCTCGCGCCGGACTACGGCGCCCTCGAGGCGATCGCCAAAGTCATGGCGCCATCCTCCGATGCCGCGCGCCCGGGCGAGCTGGCCCGGCGCTTCCGCCTCGCGGGCACCATCCTCGGCATGTCCAACAGCGGCGCGGAGGAGCCCATCGCCATCCTCGACGACCGCGTCACCGTCTCCCAGAGCCTCGTCACGCGCTCGCAGGAGGTCGTCCCCGGCGTCGTCCTCACCCAGGTGCGCCTCGGCTCCGTCGTCCTCAGCGGCCCCGCCGGCGACGAGGAGATCTTCCTGGAAAAGACGACCGCCCTCGCCGCCGCCGCGGTCGAATCCGCCGGTCCTTCGGCCGGCTCCGGCGTCGCCCCGGCCTCCCGGTTCGGCGGCCGCGAAGTCTTCCCCAACCGTTGGGAGTTTTCGCGCGACACGCTGCTCGACTACTACTCGGAACTCCGGGACGAGCCGGAGCGGCTCCTCTCGATCTTCGACTCGATGGATCCGGTCTACGTCTCCAATCCCGACGGCACCCGCCGCATCGAGGGCTACGTCGTCGGCGTCGAGGGCGAACCGGACTTCTTCGCGGCCGCGGGCCTCGCCGACGGCGACATCGTCCGCTCGGTGAACTCCCTCGAAATGACCAACCGCCGGCGCGCCGAAGCCTTCATCAAGAACTTCGTCGAAGGCACCGTCTCCACGTTCGTCCTCGAAGTCGAACGCAACGGAAAGAAGACGAAGCAGGTCTACCAAGTCCAGTAGGAGGCCCCTCCATGCTCGACCTGTGCGAACTCGATTCGATCTGGTTCCCGCCCCTGGGCGCCCTGCGCGTCGCCGAGGCCGGCGCCATCCACGACACCCATGAATGGCACTGGTCCGAGCGGCACCTGCAATGCCTCTGGGCCGACGGCCGCCTGCGCCCCGCCGGCCTCCGCGACGCCACCGGCGCCGCGATCGAGGTGGTCTCCCCGGGCCGCTGGAACCTCGAAGCCGGCCCGGACTTCCTCGACGCCGTGCTCAAGGTCGGGCGGCGGATCGTCCGCGGCGACGTCGAGATCCACATCCGCCCCGGCGACTGGAACGCCCACCGCCATTCCGAAGATCCGCGCTACGCCGACGTCGTGCTCCACGTCACGTGGTTCCCGCCGCAGGGCGCGGGCGCCCCGCCGCACATCCTCTCGCTGTCCCTCCGGGAGCCCGTCTCCGCCAACAGCCGCTTCTCCTTCGACGCCATCGATCTCGCCGCCTATCCCCACGCCGTGCTGCCGGACACGCCGCGTCCCTGCGGAGAAATCCTCGCCGGCGCCGCCCAGGCCGAGGTCAAGGCGGTGCTCGAGAGCGCCGGCATGAGCCGGCTCCGCCGCAAGGCGCTGCGCATGACCCTGCGCCTGCAGACGACGGGCAGCCGGGCCCAGGTCTTCTACGAGGAGTTCATGGCGGCGCTCGGGTACAAGCCCAACGCCGAGCCGATGCGCGCCGTGGCGCGTCTCGCGCCACTCGAGCGTCTCGCCGCCTGCGGCGGTTTCATCGAGCGCTTCGCGCTGCTGCTCGGCCTGGCCGGCCTGCTCCCCAACCCCTCAAGCGCCCGGCGCAACGCGGCCGAAGCGCGCGAACTCTGGGACGTCGCCTGGAAGCTCGGCACCACCGACGCGGCCGACAAGCCCGCCTGGAAACTCGGCGCGACGCGCCCCGCCAACCATCCGCGCCGCCGCCTCGCGGTCGCCGCCGCGCTCTTCGCGGCGCCGGACGCGCTGCTCGGGACTCTCGGCGACATTCCCCAACAAGACGCCAAGGCGTGGTTCGAACGGGCGGCCGACGCCATCCGGGCGGCCCTCGCGCAGGCGCGGTCCGCCGTGCCGGAGCCCTGGCGCGACGCCATCGACCTCGGCGGCGAACGCATCAACACGATCCTGACCAACGTCGCGGTGCCGCTGCTCATGGCCGAGAACCGCCTCGACGCCGCCCTCTGCCGCGCGCTTCCCGCCGAAGCCGTGAACGAACAGGCGTCGGAGACCGCCTTCCGCCTTCTCGGCCGCGACCACAACCCCGCGGTCTACGCCAAGAGCGGCCTGCGGCTCCAGGGCCTGCTCGAAATCTGCAACGGCTTCTGCCTCTCCACCAAAACCCAATGCGCGGACTGCGGCTTCGCCCGCTCCCTCGCCAAGACCTTCGCCGCGCGCGACGCCGCCCGATGAACGCCTGGCGCCACGCACACGTCATCGCGCTCGTCGCCGCGGCCTCCGCGCTGTGGCTCTCGGGCTGTCTGTCGTTCGACGAAGACGGCAACCTCTTCTTCGATCCGCCCAGCTTCGTCTCGGGCGAAACGTTCCTGGAGGATCTGCGCAACCGCCTTGAAAACCACGACCCCGACGCCGTGCGTGAATTCTGCGTGCGCGGCTTCGAAGCGCTCCACGGCGACGATCCCGACGATCTCGCGCGCCTGCAGTCCTGCGCCGCCGCCATCAGCCGCCGCGGCCCCGCCCTCCCCGGCGTGAAGGAATACGAATCGTGGCTGGAGTCCCGGATGCTCTACTTCGAAGCCGCCGAGGACGCGCGCCTGGCCGCCGAGCAGGCCAAGCGCAATGCCGAGATCGAGCGTCGGGCCGCCGCCGCGCAGCGCGCCGAACAGGCCCGCGCCGAACAGGCCCGCGCGGCCCAGGCCCGCAAGCCGCGTGGCGGAGCCCGGACCCCGCCGCGCCTCCCGCCCGAACCCGTCGAGACGCCCGCGTTCGACGTCGCCTCGCTACCGCCCCTGCCCGACACGTACACGACGAAACCCAAGCCGCCGCGGGAAGCGCCGTCGACGGCCGCGACGCCCTCCCCCCCCAAGCCGAAACAAACCGCCGCGTCTGCGCAAGGGACGACGCGCGGACGCGCCTACTGGAGCAAGAAAATCGCCAGGCGCGATCCGCCGCGCCGCGCCGCCGATGTCGTTCCGCGCCTCGAGGCGGTCTTCCGGGATTCGGGCCTCCCGCCCCAGCTCGTCTGGTTGGCGGAGGTCGAGTCGTCCATGGACCCCGCGGCCAAGAGCCCGGCCGGCGCCGTCGGCCTGTTCCAGCTCATGCCGGCCACGGCAAGGTCCCTGGGGCTGGCGACAAGTCCGAAGGATCAGCGCCTGGATCCCGAGAAGAACGCGCGCGCCGCCGCGACATATCTGAAGGCGCTTCACCGGCGCTTCGGCTCGTGGCCGCTGGCGCTCGCCGCCTACAACGCCGGCGAAGGCAAGGTCTCCGGACTCTGCCGCCGGCGCGGCACGCGGGCCTTCGACGACATCGCCGACGCGCTGCCCACCGAGACGCAGATGTACGTGCCGCGCGTGCTCGAGACCATTCGCGCGCGCACCGGCGCCGATCCCGACGCCCTGCCTCCTCCCCGCGGCTAGGCAAGGAATGACAAGGGTGAAGGCGAGGCGAAAGCCTCGTCTTCACGGGGGAGCTTCCCGCGAGCGTTCGGGTGGCGTCACCAGAGGCGCCGAAGCCCGTCAGGAAGAAAAGGATTCAAGGGTCAGGACTTGATGAACCGATGACCATGTCGACATAGAGCGTGGCAGTCCAGCCGTAGTCGTGGAAGACCTGATGGTAGGGGCTGTCCCCCGGATCGCAGGAGCCTTTTCACCTCGTCAGTTCAATCTGATTCCAAGTCCCCGTCGGCAGCGCCAGCGTTCCATCGGCGGCCGGCTTCAGCACGACGGCATCCGTCCCCGTCAAATCGCGCAGAACATCGCCGACGTCTCGCGGGCGCTGCACGCGCAACGTCCAAACACCGCCGCGATCCGACACGCTCAACCCGTTCAGGGCAATTTCCAATCCCTTCAGGTCTTCGCCGCTCTCGTTCATCCACGTCCGGCTGATGCGCAGACTGCGGCTTTCACCGAGCGCCTTCCCATCCATCGCGACGACGATGATCGTGGCGAAGCCGTTCGTGCCGGTGCTGCGAAGATGGGCGAATCGCGATGGGAAACCCGCATCGAGAAAGCCGCTGAACGCCTCGGCGGCGGGGGCGGCCACGCTCAACTGCCTGTTGCCGACGTCCCGGACGATCTCGCCGGTGTCGGAGACAAATACGTTCGTCGCCACCGCCGCGACGGCAGGAAATTGGGTCGGCACCTCCGCGGCGCCGTTGCGCGCAAACCGCTTCCGATACGCATGCACGGACTGGGCGCCGTCGGGAGGCGTCTGAGTGTCGGCCATGAGCGCGTTGTAGTTGGCGGCATGCACGGGCACGGCGATCTCGCGGATCATCGGCGCCGCCGACTCATTCAGCGCGTCCGATCGGAACAGCGCCGAACATGTCGCCATGTGGTCGAGCATCGCACCGTCCGCCACGAGGTCGCCCAGCGAGGGTGCGCGCAGCTCCGCCTTCGCCCATCCGTCCGCGCCGAGATTGCGGTCCCCATGGTTGTAGGCGAACCACACGATCCCGTCGATGCCGTGAAAAGCCCCGTAGGCGGCTGCGGAAAGCATGAGCATCGGCCGGGCGTAGGCGACCTGCTTCATCTGCTCCTGGTTTTCGGTGAAATTGAACTCGCCCAGGACGTACGGCTTGCCGTCGACATGGGTCCGCGCAACCCGGTCGACCCAGTTTCCGGCCTCCCGGACGACCAGCGGATCGACATAGAGGTGGTCCTCGATCAGATCGCCGAGTTCCGCGTTCGCGGCCAGCGCGTCGTCACCCCGCCACAGATTGCCGCAGACGATTGGAACCCGGGAGCCCAGACGCTCGATAGACGAACGCAGATCCCGGAAATAATCATCCTCGAAGGTCCTGAAAAAACCGGAGCGCAACGCCAGCATGGCCGGACCCTTGGTCTCGCGCAGGTTCCCGGGAGTCTCGACACCGGCCTTTTTCGCATGCCGCCTCCAGGCGTCCTGGAGCTGGCGCTCGAAGTAATCGGGAAAGGTGTTGCCGCAGATCAGCGCATACTCAAGCGAGCTTTCGTTCACCAGCTCCACGTAGAGCACCTGGGCATCTTCGCCGTAGGTTTTACCTGTGTACGGATTCCGATGCGCGAGGAGCATCGAGGCGAACTCCTTCTGGAGCAGCCTGGCGCGCCGGTCGACGACGGGCAGGAGCTTGACGGGGTCGATGGACTTCTGCCACGACCACCCGTTGAGCTCGCGCACGGCCTCGGCCCAGGCCTCGGCGTCCCCGGCGGGATCGATCGCGGCATCGCCCGGCAGGAACTTCCGGCTCCAGTGCAGGCTGAGCGCCAGCCGGATGCCGCGCTTGCGCAGCGCCGCGTTCAGATAGTCGAACCGATCCCACGCCTCGACGTCCGGCGTTCGCGAATCCTCTTCATACGTGACCAGCGCCGCGCACGGTGCCCGCCACACCCAGTCCTTGCTGGGACGCATGAGATGATGTGGACGAACGAGGTTGACGCCAAGCGAGGCGAGGTTGTCGGCGATGGCTTCGGCCTCTTCGTGCGTGGGAAAGGCGGAGACGAGGTTCATCCCCCAGAAGCGCTCCCGCGCGCCGTCGGGGGTGACGAAGCCTCCGTCCCGCAGATCCAGGTGCGCCATGTCGACAGGAGCGCTCAAGGCCGTAAGGAAGCCAACCGATCCGACGAACGAGCGGATCGCGATCTTCGAAAAGCGATTCATGATTTCAGATACCTGCTCTGAAGGGTTTAGTGTTTTTACGACAAATGCCTTACGCGAATTTCGCGTGTTTCGTAGTAATCTCGGCTGCTGGATTTCGGTTCAGAAGTCGAGGTTGGTAATATTCATCCACAGATTACGCGGATTGCACAGATGGTTTGTTTCTTTGTCCTCGAGCTTTGTCGAAGAGAACTACGAAATACGCGAAATACACGAAAAGCTCTGTGCCTCTGCGGCTCTGTGTTTGATGGATTCGGGGTTCGGGGGATTCGGGTCGCCTGTAGCCGGCCTCGGTGAGGCCGGATCGCT
>JAAZAI010000527.1 GCA_012514445.1 Lentisphaerota bacterium | reverse complement strand
CGCGCTGGCCGAGCGCGCCCTCAAGGAGATCCGCCGCCACGAGGCGCAGGCCATGGCGGCGCTGACTCCAGGCGAGCTGTCCAGCATGCTCGCGTCGATGCGGAAGTTCTCCGAGGCGCTCGAAGGCTCGGTCGCCGCGGGCGCGGCCAAGGCGGAGGGCGCTCGATGAACCGATCCTTCTCATCCGGCATCGTGTGCGCGGCGCTCGTCCTGTCCGCCGCGCTCCTCTCCGGCTGCGCCTCCTTCGACGCCGCCAAGGCGCGCCGGGACCAGACCGATGCGTTTTCGGGAACGCTCCAGGGGCTCGCGGACGAACATTTGGCGAAGCCGCTGTCGCTCGACGACTGCATCCGCGTCGCGATGACGAACAACTACGACGTGCGGTCGGCTGAGCTGGACCGCCAGCTCGGCAAGCTCGCCCGCGACCTCTCCTTCACGGCCTTCCTGCCGCAGGTCTCCGCGACCGCCGGCTACACCTGGCACGCCAAGGAGCCCATGATGCAGGAGAAGCGCGCCGCCAGCGGCACGCTCGACGCCGGGCTGCAGGTCTTCATGCCCTCGTCCTGGTTCCTCTATTCGCTCGCGAAGCACGGCCAGGCCTCGGCCGACACCGCCGCCGCGTACGTGCGCCAGAGCATCGTGCTGCAGACGACGGCGGACTACTTCGACGTCCTCGTCCAGCAGGAGACCGTCTCCGCCCTCGCGGCCCAGGCCGAGGCCGCGCGCGAATACGCGGCGCGCGTCGAAGGCCTCGCCTCCGAAGGCTTCTACCAGGGATGGGAGCGCGACCAGGCGGTCTATCTCGCCGAGGCGCGCGAAGCGGAGCTCAACCGCGCCCGCCGCCAGCTCGACGTCGTCCGCGGCAACCTGCTCGTCGGCCTCGGCCTCTCGCCGATGGCGCCCGTGGCGCTCTCCGGCGATATTGGCGAGGCCGCGCGCCCCGAAGGCGATGTGACGAACCTCGTCCTGCGCGCGCTGAGCGTCCATCCCGAGCTGGCGATCGCCGACCGCGCGGTGGTCATGGGCGAGGATCGCGTGCGCATGGCGTTCTGCAACTTCCTGCCGACGATCTCGTTCGCCTCGTCGCTGAGCTGGACGACGGACGATCTGGCGAAGCACACGTCGAACTGGATGAACGGCCTCTCCGGCGCGTGGACGCTCTTCTCGGGCTTCGCCAACATGGCCCGCTACCGCGAGGCGAAGGTCGGGCGCGCGCGTACCGAGCTGGAGCGCGAGACGGCGTTCCTCTCGGTCATGATCCGCGTCGTGTCCGCGACCGCGGCCGTGGACGACGCCGTGGACGGCACGCGCCTGCTGCAGCGCGCCTACGACGTGGCGAAGGCGAAGTTCGAGGACTACGACGCCAAGGCCCGCGAGGGGCTGCTTCCGCTGAGCGACGCGCTCGACGCACGCTCCGAAATGGAGGTGGCGCAGGTGGCGTTGCTGCGCGCCACGTACGCCGAGCGCATGGCCATCGCGAACCTCGAGCTGGCCATGGGCATCACGAAGACGCTTTGAAACAACGGAAAACTTTGAGGAAAACGACATGAAGACGATCCAGACGATGTTTTTGGCGACGGCCGTCGCGGCCGTGGCGGCAGGATGCGGGAAGCAGGAGACCGGAGGAGAAACCGCGGCGAAAGCCGCGGCCGTTCCCGTGCGCGCGAAGGCGACGGAGAGCCGGACGTTCGAGCGGAGGCTGACCGTGCAGGGCGCCGTCGAGTGCAAAGTCGTCGCGGACGTCGCCGCGCGCGTCCCGGGCAACCTCGACAGCATCGCGGTGGACGAAGGCGATCGGGTCGAGGCCGGCAAGACCACGCTCTTCCAGATCGATCCGGCCAGCCTCGCGAAGGCGGCGACGATCGCCGAGCAGGATTTGAACGTCGCGCGGGCGTCGCTCGACGTGGCGCGCGCACAGGCGGTGCAGACCGAGGCCGAGGCGAAAAAGGCGCTCCTCGACTTCGCCCGCTACCAGCGGTTGCACGAGCAGGGCAAGGTGAGCGACAACGAATTCGAAACGCGCGACGTCCATCGCGCGCAGGCCGAGGCGGCGCAGGACGTCGCGAAGGCCGGCGTGGAGCTGTCGGCGCGCAAGGTGGAGCAGGCGGAGGCGGCGCTGGGCATCGCCCGCAAGAACCTCGCGG
>JAAZAI010000526.1 GCA_012514445.1 Lentisphaerota bacterium | reverse complement strand
TGGCCACGTAGACCGCGTCCACCTCGGGATCGGCAAGCAGCGCCTCGTAGCTGCCATGCGCGCGCAGGCCGCCCCACGCCGCCGCAAAGGTGTCCGCCTTGTCCTGCGTCCGCGACCCGATGGCGACGAGTTTCCCCGTCTGCGAGCGGATCACCCCGTCGGCGAACGCCTTGGCGATCGCGCCCGCGCCCAGAATGCCCCAGCGAACTTTTGTGTTCATGCAGTCCTCTTGTTTTTGATTCAGCAGGCGGGGAAGATCCGCCGGATGTGGCGATCGAGAAGATTGATGGTGACTTCATGCGCGACGATCGCGCGGTTCGCGTCGAGAAGCGCAAGGTAGCGCGCACCGGCCTCCGCCGCCAGGCGGAAGGCGACGTGCAGGAGCTGCCGAAGATGCGGATTGAAGTGCGGACACGCGGGATCGTGCCGCAGTGCGGCTGCGAAACGCGGACCGTCCCAGCCCGAGACCTCGGCGGCCGAGGGCAGCCGGGCCGGATCGATGTCGATCACCGTGGCGTAGGGCTTCGCCAGCTCCTCGCGGCGATCGAGGGCGAGCCCCCAGATCTCCTTGACGAACGCCAGCCCCTCGCCGCCCGAAAGCGCGAGCCCGACGACCTCTTCGAGCCACGTCGTCCCGGCGGTCTTGAGGTGCAGCCCCGCGCCGGTCTTGACGAGCACGTCGCGGATCGGCCCGTAGATCGAGAACTTGTCGCTTCCGGAATGGACGCTGAGCTTGAGATCCGATGGCAGCCCGAGCGTGGCCTTCGCCAGCGCCAGCACCGCCACGTCCGCCTCGAACTCGCGCTTGAACGCCTGCGGATCGCCGACGTAGTCCACGCCTTTGTTGAAGCGGCCGCGGAACCGCGGTGCGATCGTGCGCACGGGAATGCCCTCGGCCGCCAGCGCCGTGAGGATCACGAGCAGCTCGGCGGGCGTCTGCGGCGCGTCGGCCTCGTCCGTGGAGACTTCGACGACGAAGCCGTCGGGACCCCGATGCGCGACGATGCGGCGGTAGATCCTGCCGGCCTCCGCGGCCGCCGCCGCGTAAGTGGCGGCCGCCGCCTGCACGCACGCGGGGGTGAGGTCGAGGATTTGATCCGAGCCGGGAAGCTGCTGGCGGGCGCCGAAAAGCCGCTGCACCCGTTCGACGAGCGCCTGCGCCGCTTCCGCCGGGGCGGGCCTGCCGATGAAGTCGGCGACGTCGAGGGTGAAGAAGTCGCAGGCGTCGAGAAACTTCTCGACGCTGGCCAATCCGACGTGGTCGGCGTCGAGACGGTAGGGGTGGCGCCAGCCGGCGTCGCGAACGGCGGCGTCGGCCGCCCGCCGCGTGTCCTCCGGGCGCGTGCCGATCAGGGCATGTTCCCGGTTGGACTTGTTCCAGACCGGCGTCACGGCGATGCCGTCGCGCCGCGCGGCCTCGAGCGCGGCGAGCTGTGCGACACCCTCGCGCCCGAAGCGGTCGCCGATGCCGATCGAAAACCGCTCTAAACTGATACCTGCCGACAGATCTATTTTATCGGGAGTCGATGCCATGCCATTCTCCAAGATTGAAGCTCTTGATTATAGCGGCAATGCCCTGGAAAAGCACACCAAAAACGACGTCTGAAGTTACCCGATCTGTTTCTGGGGTTGCGCGGAGCGGGGTGGGGCGAAGCCGTCCCGGCGAGCCGTGTCAAATGAAATCCGATTATTTCCGGCTGTCCGATTGCGAAGCCATGATTTTCCGAGGTGGCCGTGCCCCCAGCGTGGGTGCCTCAGCAGTACCGACGCGGCTACGATGCGTCGCCCACTCGAAGGGCTTCGCCGTTCGCCACGGGGCATACACAACCTGCCACAGAGTATTTTAATCTTGAGAACGACAAGACAAGATTACATTCGCCCGCCATTCGAGCGGCTTGCCGGGACGGTCGAGCCGAAGTCGCAGACGAAGGCTGGACGGCTGGGCCCCACCCTGCTCCGCGCTTGCCATGCTCGGTCTTGCGGAGCTTGAGGACTCTGCCACGCAAGGTAATATGGCCGACTCGGAGGTGCGTCCCCACACTCACACACACTGCACCCGCCTCATGCAAAGGCGCGAGTGCGGAGCCTCGCGGTCCCCAGGCGAATCACCCACACACCCACGTACCCACACACTCCCCTCCCCTCCACCCCCGCACCGAAAACAAAAATACCAGCGCCCGTGGCGATGGCCCGGGTGCTGGGATTATTCATCAAGAAACAACGCGCTATTTGGGGCCGAGGAGGCCGTTGATGGCGCGACCCAGAAGCCTCGGCGCCTGCTCGACCACAGCCACGTCGGCGAGGTCCTGGCAGACGCGCTTCATGACTTCGTCGCCGATCTCGCGGTGCGCGTTCTCGCGGCCGCGGAACTGGAGCGTGAGCTTGACCTTGTCGCCGTCGGCGAGGAAGCCCCGGATGTTGCGAAGCTTGATCTGGTAGTCGTTCTCGTCCACGTTCGCGTGGAACTTGACTTCCTTGATGACGCTCTTCGACTGGCTCTTCTTGGCCTGCTTCTTGCGCTGGCCTTCCTCGTACTTGAACTTGCCGTAGTCCATGATGCGGCAGACGGGCGGCTCGGCGTTGGGGCTGATCTCGACGAGATCGAGACCGCGTTCCTCGGAAAGCTTCAGCGCGTCGCGAAGCGACATGATACCCGCCTGCGCGCCATCGGGCAGGAGGCAGCGGATTTCAGGCGCGCGGATCATCTGGTTGATGCGCGTGAAGGTTCCCTTGTTCTTTCCATAGCGGTCGGCGGCGCTCATGGGCGCGCGGTTGGGGAGTGGACTGATGACGGACCTCCTTGTGGTTCGGATTGATGGGTTTGGGGTTTGCCGGACGGATCACTCCTGGAGCGCCGCCCGGAAAAGTTCTTTGAACGACGCGACGTCCATCGCGCCCTTGTCGCCTTCGCCGCGCGAGCGCACGGAGACCTGGCCGGACTCGGCCTCGCGCTTGCCGACGACGAGCATGAACGGCACCTTGTCCGCCTGCGCCCGCCGGATCTTCGCGCCGAGCTTGTCCGCGTGGCTGTCGACGTCCACGCGCACGTCCTCGGCGCGCAGCTCGGCCGCCAGCTTGACCGCGAAGGGCATCTGGTCGTCCGTGAGCGGCAGGATGCGCACCTGCTCCGGCGCCAGCCAGGCGGGGAACGCGCCGGCGTAGTGCTCGATGAGGATGCCGAAGAAGCGCTCGATGGAGCCCAGCAGCGCGCGGTGCACCATGTAGGGGCGGTGCGGCTTGCCGTCGGGGCCGATGTACGAGAGGTCGAAGCGCTCGGGCAGGTTGAAGTCGAACTGGATCGTGCCGAGCTGCCATTCGCGCCCGATGGCGTCCTTGATCTTGAGGTCGATCTTCGGGCCGTAGAAGGCGCCGCCGCCCTCGTCGCGCTGGTACGGGATGCCCTCGGCGGCGAGCGCCGCCTCGAGCGAATGCGTGGCCTGCTCCCAGCGCGCGGGCTCGCCCACCGCCTTCTCGGGCCGCGTGGAGAGATACGCCGCGACGTCCGTGAAGCCGAAGCGGCGCAGGATGCGCAGCGCGAACGCCACGGTGTTCTTGACTTCGTCGACGATCGACTCCGGGGTGCAGAAGATGTGCGCGTCGTCCTGCGTGAAGCCGCGCACGCGCAGCAGGCCGTGGAGCACGCCGCTCTTCTCGTAGCGGTACACCGTGCCCAGCTCGGCCCAGCGCAGCGGCAGGTCGCGGTACGAGCGCATCTGGCTCTTGTAGATCTCGATGTGGAACGGACAGTTCATCGGCTTGACGTAGAAGTCCTGCCCGTCGATGTCCATCGGCGAATACATGTTCTCCTTGTAGAAGCCCAGGTGGCCCGAGGTCTCCCACAGCGTCGCGCGCCCGATGTGCGGGGTGAAGACCATCTCGTAGCCGCCGCGCAGGTGCTCGCGGCGCCAGAAGTCCTCGATCGCCACGCG
>JAAZAI010000525.1 GCA_012514445.1 Lentisphaerota bacterium | reverse complement strand
GCTTGTGGAACCCGAATTGCTTCTTTCGCTTGATCATATGTCTGTTGACCTTGGTCTTCCAAATTGCGCACCCCGATTGGCGCGCGGGTTGTTTTTCAATGTTGTCTGCGTCAATCCTATCACAATCGGGCACCGGCTTCCAGCATCTTCGGCTTGAGATCGCGATTTCTCCGGGATTGACTTTATCTCCGATTTTTCATAAATTAGCCCATTCACATCCCATCCAAAGAACCACGGCATCACATTTCAGGATTCATACCATGAAGCAACTCTACCAGCCTTCCAAGATCAAGCGCGTCCGCAAGGTCGGTTTCCGCGCCCGCATGGCGACCGTCGGCGGCCGCAAGATCCTGCGCCGCCGGCGCCAGAAGGGCCGCCTCAACCTCGTCCACGCCTGATGGCGGACGCGGCGCCGGCTCCGGTGATGAAACGCGAAGACGTGGCGGGTCGCTCCTCGCGCCGCCTTGCGTTTCCCTCCAGCCGGCGCCTGCTCGCGCACGCGCTCTTCCAGCGCGTGTTCGCGGAGGGGCGCGAGGCCCCCGGGCGGTTCCTCGTCGTCTGGGTCAGCCGCTCGCCCGATGCGGGCCGGAGGCTCGGGGTGGTCGCCACGAAGCGCACATTCCACGACGCCGTCGACCGCAACCGGGCCAAACGCCTGATTCGCGAGTCCTTCCGCCGCATCCAGCATGATTTCACGGACGAACCCTGGGAGCTCGTCGTGCTGGCCCGTCGGCGGATTCTCGAGGTGAAGCAGCCGCAAGTCCAGGACGAGCTGTCGAAGCTCTGCGCCCGGCAGGGGATTCTGCGGGGGAGCCGATGAAGACGCTCGCGATTCTGCTGATCCGCGCCTACAAGATCGTTCTTTCGCCCCACCTCGGGGCGGTCTGCCGGTTCGAGCCGAGCTGCTCGAACTACGGGATCGAGGCGCTCGGGCGCTTCGGCTTCCTGCGGGGCGGATGGCTCACGATGCGACGGCTGCTGCGCTGCCGCCCCTTCGGCCCCTCCGGCCTCGATCCCGTGCCGCCGTCATGGCCCGGCTATTTCAGAAAGAAAGCATGAACAAGCAAGAGAAGATCATCGTCGTGCTGCTCGCCATCGCCTTGGCGGGCAGCGTCTATTTGTCAAACCGCGATCAGAAGCGGCGCATGGAATACGCCCGTCAGCAGGCCGCGCTGGCAGGCGCCACAGGTGGCTCGGAGGCGGGCGCGCTGGCGGGCGCCACAGGGGGTGCCCACCCAGGACTCTCAGCAGGCGCAGGGGCAGGTACTACCGCGGGCGCAGGGGCAGATGCTACCACGGGCGTCGAGCTTGGTGCTGCCGCAGGCGCAGAGCGGAGTCCTGAGGGCACGCCCCCCGTGGCGAGCCTTGCCGCCGCAGGCGCGGTGCCGGGCGCCACAGGGGGCGCCCAGCCAGGACTCGCCGCCGCAAGATCGGCGGCGCCCGAGCGCACGTTCACGCTGAGCAACGACGTCGCCGTCGTGACGCTCACCTCCAAGGGCGGCGCCGTCAAGGCCGCGAAGCTCCTCCAGTACAACCGGACGCGCGATCCCGCGGATGGCGTCGTCGAGCTCGACTTCGCCGCCGCGCCCACGCTCTCGCTTGAAAACCTCCCAGGCTTCGGAACGGCCGCGGACTTCGACGTCGTCGTCGCCGCGGACGGGCGCTCGGCCGTGCTCACCGCCGAGACGGCCGCGGGTCTCGCTCTGCGCCGTGAGCTGGCCTTCGAGAACGGCTACCGTCTCGCCGTCTCCGACACGTTCACGAACCGCGCCCCCGCCGCCATCGCCCTCCCGGCCTACGCGGTCCGTCTCGGCCCGGTGCGCCGGCTCGGAACCGGCGGCACCGACGACGATCTGGCGATCGACGCGAAGGTCGCCGAAAACGGCAAGACCGATGTCGCCGAGATCAACAAGACCACGAAGGAGCACGGTTTCGCCGCGCTCTTCGGCGCGGCCGGCGGCGGCTGCCGCTCCTCCGCGACCGTCTCCCCGGTGGCCCCGGCTGTCGCCACCTTCGCCAAGTCCGGCGAAATCCACTGGGCGTCCGTGCGCGAACGCTTTTTCCTTCAGATCCTCACGCCG
>JAAZAI010000524.1 GCA_012514445.1 Lentisphaerota bacterium | reverse complement strand
GGAGGGACGACCTCCGTGTCGTCCGCCTGGGTTCTGCAAGAGCCTCTACAACGATGGCACGCCTCGGTCGACAAGCCGCTATTCGGACGCGCCTCGGACGACGTTCTCGGCTGTGGAGGGCGGCAATCTGCTGCCGCCTCCGGGCAACCCGTCGTAGCCGGGTTGGTACCCGCCGCCGCCAGTACCGACGCGGCTATGACGCGTCGCCCGCTCGGACGCGCTGTGCGCGGTCGCCTCAGCAGAGCCTTTCGATGGGCTCGGGGGCGTTCGGGCTTGCGTGCGCTGCATGAGCTTTTGCGAAGCGGCCACCAAGGTGGGGCGCAGCCGTCCCGGCAAGCCGCATCGCATGAATGACGATAACGCCGCGTGATGTCAAGGCATCAGAGCGAGTTGAGGGCGTCGACGTCGAGGGCGATGGAGACTCCGGCGGGGAGGCGCGCGGCGGCGAGACCCTGGCGGATGGCGTTTGCGAGCACGGCGGCGCTGGCGCCGCGCAGGGTGATCTGGAAGCGCCAGTCCTGCTTCGTCTTCTCGAGCGGGGCGGGGCCGGGGCCTCCGAGGATGAAGCGATCCGAAGGCCCGATGGCGTCCGCGAGACGCTGGGCGTACGCCGCCACCTTGGCCTGGTCGCGGCCGCGCAGCGTGATGCACGTGAAGCGGGTGAAGGGCGGATAGGCGAGCTCGCGCCGCTCCGCCAGTTCGATCGCGGCGAAGCCCTGGAAGTCCTCGGTGCGCGCGTGGACGATGGCGGGGTGTTCGGGGGAGAGCGTCTGGACGAGCACGTCGCCGGGCGTGGCGCCGCGGCCGGAGCGGCCGGCCATCTGGGCGATGAGCTGGAACGTGCGCTCCGAGGCGCGGAAGTCGGGGATGTGGAGGCCGGAGTCGGCGTTGAGGATGCCGGCGAGGGTGACGTTGGGGAAGTCGAGTCCCTTGGCGATCATCTGGGTGCCGATGAGGATGTCGATCTTGCCGGCGCGGAAGCGGTCGAGGATCTCCTCGTGGCTGAACTTGCGGGAGGTGACGTCGGCGTCCATGCGCTGGATGTTGGCCGAGGGGAAGAGGCGTCGGGCGATCGTCTCGACGCGCTGGGTGCCGATGCCGCTGTACTTGTACCCGGGCGCGCCGCAGTCCGGGCAGGTCTCGGGGACCTTGCGGAAGGCGCCGCAGAGGTGGCAGCGCAGCAGGTCGTCGTCGAGGTGGAAGGTCATCCCGACGGAGCAGTTGTCGCAGCGCTCGGCGTGGCCGCACTTGGGACAGACGACGGAGGGCGCGTAGCCGCGGCGGTTGAGGAAGAGCATCGTCTGCTCGCCGAGTTCGAGGCGGCGGCGGACGGCGGCGACGAGGCGTTCGGAGAAGACGGGCAGCGTGCCGTGCGCCGCGACCTCCGCCCGCATGTCCACGATCTCGGTGCGGGGCATCGCCATGTCGACGGCGCGCCGGGTCATGGTGGCCAGGCGGTATTTGCCCGACAGCGCGTTGTGCCAGCTTTCAAGCGAGGGCGTGGCGGAGCCGAGGACGACGGCGCAGGGCTCGCAGAGACCGCGCATGACGGCGACGTCGCGGGCGTTGTAGCGCGGCGTCTCGTCCTGCTTGTAGCTGGGCTCGTGCTCCTCGTCCACGATGATGACCCCGAGGTTCTCGACGGGGGCGAAGACGGCCGAGCGCGGACCGACGACGACGCGGGCCTCGCCGGTGTGGATGCGGTGCCATTCGTCGTGGCGCTCGCCGTCGCCGAGCTGGCTGTGGAGGACGGCGACGGCGGAGCCGAAGCGGGAGGCGAAGCGCTGGATGGTCTGGGGGGTGAGGGCGATTTCGGGGACGAGAACGATGGCGCCGCGCCCTTTGTCGAGCGCGTCGGCGATGCATTGGAGGAAGACCTCGGTCTTGCCGCTCGCGGTGACGCCGTGGAGGAGCACGGGCGGCGAGCGCCTGCCGGCGTCGGCTTCGTCCATGGCGGCGCGGACGAGGGCCTTGGCGGCGGTCTGCTCGTCGGTGAGCGCCAGCGGGAAGGAGGGAAGGATGCGGCGCCCGGCCATGGGATCCCGGCGTTCGGGCTGCTCGGTGATCGCGACGAGGCCGTCCTTCTCGAGCTTGCGCACGGTGTCCGTGGCGACGCGCCACTCGCGGCAGAAGGCGGCGAGGGCGACGGGGCCGGAGCGCGCGAGGATGTCGAGGATCTCGCGCTG
>JAAZAI010000523.1 GCA_012514445.1 Lentisphaerota bacterium | reverse complement strand
GTCGCCACGACGTGCATGGAAATGGCGCATTCCGAACATCGCAGCCGGATGCCGTGGACGACATCGGTCGTATTGTGTGTTTCTGATGACCCGGTCATGGGTGAGAAGCCCCCTGTTCGGGAATAGATACTAAACGCTTTTTTCCTTGATTGCAATCATGAAATATGAAACCATTCAACGAGATATGGACTGTGATGACAAGTTCTGAAAGTCCTTCCCAAAGCCAGGAAACGTCACCGGACAGCCGCTGTTCTGATTTTGAGATTCCGAGACCTGCTTCCCCGAGACTCGCCATGAAGAAGATTCTCATCGCCGAACACGACGCGGACATGATCCGCTATCTGAATCTGGTCGCGGCCAGGTTCGGGTTCAACGCCTTCGTGGCGGAGACGGCGGCGGCGGCGGAGGCGGCCCTCGATCAGGAGTCCTTCGCGTTTGCGATCGTGTCGAAGAGCCTCTACGGCAGGGATTTCAAGAAGCGCCTCGGACGGTTCGCGGACAAGCTTGGCGGCTCGAACGTCGTGGTCGTCTGCGGCGACGACTTCGAGGAGACCGCCCGGGTCTCGACCGCGCAGGGTGTCCGCGCTTGTCTGACGACGCCCTTCGAGGTGGTCTTCATCCCGGACCTCCTCGACGAAGCCGCAACCCCGGCGCAGGGCGGGACTGAACCGGAGGACGCGCCCGGAGGCGCATCGGCGCCGGAGGAGGACGATTTGCCATGATGATCGACAAGACCAAGCTCGGCGTCGAGTTCTTCGACGAGACTTTCGGCGGCGTCTACCGGGGGCGGACGGTGCTCTGCTACGGGCGGCGCGAGTCGGGCAAGACCGTCGCCGCCGCGCGCTTCCTCCACCAGGCCTTCCGGGACGGCGACCGCGGACTGCTGCTCACGGACTGGCAGGCGAACGATTCGCTCATCGTCGCCGAGGCCGTCGGCGCGCCGTTCTCGCACATGGTTCGGGAAGGCAACCTGACGATTCTCGAGTACAGTTCGATCGTCCCCGGCTGCGACATGGGCGGCGCTTCGTCGCTGCCCCCCTCGGCCTTCGTCGAACTCCAGAAGATCATCGTCTCCCGCTCGATCCGGCGGGTGGTGTTCGACACCGTCGTCCCCTGGCTCGCCATCCACCCTATCTCGAAGATGCCCGGCCACGTGTACTCGTTCATCCACGCCCTCGAACGTCTCAACGTCACCGTGCTCATCACGCTGCCCTGGCCGGCCTCCACGCCCGCGTTCATGCTCAAGAACCGCCTCGAGGACCTCTGCCCCGTCGTCTTCACGATCCAGAAGGACGCGAGCACGGGCGACAGCTTCTTCAAGGTCTCCAAGTACCTCGGCGACAGCCTGTCGGGCGCCACCCCCACGGCCTTCCGCGTGGGCGGAGTCCAGAAGGCCGTTCCGATGGAGGCCTCGGACATCCCGGCGCCGGCGGTGCGCGCCCCCGCCGCTGCGGCTTCAGCCCCCGCTCCCGCCTCGACCCCTTCGCCGCCGACCCCCTCTCCGCCGCCAGTCCAGGAGGATCGCGGGCCCATCAACTTCTCCTCGGTCGTCGACTTCTAGCCTCGTCTCCGAGGCGTCCATCCTGCAAGGGCACCCGCCACCATGTATCTGAAATACTGGAATCTCAACGAAGAGCCGTTCCGCCAGATCGCCACCGACCGGATGGTCTTCATGTCCATGCAGTATCGCGAAGGCCTCGCGCGGCTCTTCTACCTCTTCGACCAGAAGCGCACGGCGGGCATGATCACCGGCCCCTACGGCGTCGGCAAGACCCTCACGTTCGAATTCCTCCGCCGCCGCGCGCTGCGCGACAAGGCCCAGGTCATCCAGATCGACGCCATTCCGAACGGCTCGCTGCCGATGGCGCGCCACATTCTGCGCTGCCTCGGCCTCCCCGACGCGGCCTCCACGCTCGCCGAGGCGCTCATGACGCTCCAGGTCCACGCACGTCAGTCCGCCCCCCGCCTGAAGCATACGCTGCTGCTCGTCGACGAGGCCCAGCAGCTCGTCGAGGGGGACGGCTTCTACCTGGTCCACTATCTCTGCAACCTGCGCATTGGCGAAGGCGGCGAAGACCCCCTCTTCACGACGATCATCGCCGGCACCGACCTCCTCCGCGAGGCCATGAAAGCCCAGGACTCCCTGCGCCGCCGGATCCAGCTCGACTGGAGGCTCAACCCCCTTTCCGAACGGGAGACGGTCGAATACGTGCAGCACCACATCGCCATCGCCGGCGGCGACATCTGGATCTTCACCAACGAGGCGCTCGCCGCCGTCTACACCTACTCCCGCGGCATACCGCGCAGCATTAACAATATCTGCGACACCTCGCTCATGCTCGGCTACGCCGCCCATGCCCGCGTCGTGGACAACCGGATCGTGGCCCAGGCCGCGCACGACACCGGTCTCGACTCCCTGATGGCCTGACGCCCGCCAGCCGCCGGACGCCTATGACGACAACGGAGAGGATCACCGGCCCCCTGT
>JAAZAI010000522.1 GCA_012514445.1 Lentisphaerota bacterium | reverse complement strand
GTAAAAGCTTCGCGAGCATGCTCCCGCAGGTTTTACCCTCCCCGCAAGCAGGCCCTTGCTTGCGGGTCTCGCCGAACGTCAAAGCAGCTTGAAGATCCCCGGCACGGCGATTTCGAGCCGGACGTCGAGGCGGTACCGTCCATCGCCCTCCGCAGCGAAAGGCAAGTCGTGCCAGGCGCCGTCGCTTCCGAGCCGTTTGACGGCGGCGATCGGCGCCGTCAAACGGAGGCGGACGCCCTCCAGCGGATCGAGGTTGGCGTTGAACACCGCCAGCAGCGCGGCGCCGTCGCGCATCCGCCCCAGACGCGCGCTGACATCCTGCCCTTCGTCGACGAGCAGCGGCATGCGCCCTCCGCAGAGCGCATCCAGGATCGCGACCAGCGCCTGCTTGACCTTCCGGAACGCGTCGATCGTTTTCGCCGCCCGTGCCGCCGCCGGCGTCCCCTGCGGGTGCATCGACAAGGAGAAGGCGATGCAGTTCAGTCCCGTCTCCCGGCGAACGCGGCGGACGTTGTCGACGACGAAATCCAGATCCTCGGTGAACAGCGGCGTGACGGTGTGGAATTTGAACGTTTTCATGCGTGTCGCTTCTGTGCAAGTGTGTCAGAACCGCCCTCTGGAATCGCTTCGCGACCCGCGGGTCCATGTCCGTCGTCCTGGAAGAGGTGGAATAGCGCGAAGCGCCAGGCGGGAATCTCCTCGTCGAGCGCCAGCGCGTCGCCCTCCAGATGCGCCCGGACGCCATGGCCGACCACCCGTGCGTAGACGCGGTCGAGCTTCACGCGTCCGCCGGCGGGGTCTTCGAAGAGATTCCACAGCCCGAGCGCCAGACCGTCCGGTCCGCGCTTGGCCATCAGGTAGAGATTCGGATTGCCCTTGCACGTCGCGGGCAGACGCCCGCCGACGGCCTCCAGCGCGTCGACCAGATGCGTCGCGCGCAAGTTGCCCTTCAGCGCTCCGGGCACGTTGCGCGCCTGGAAGGCGTCGAAGGCGAAGACGAAAACTCCACCGCAACGCCAGGATCCGGGAAAACCCCGCCCGCCCACGAGCAGCTCGCTGTCGATCTCGACGCGATCCGTGGCGAGTTCCGCCTCGTAGAAGCCCGTCAGCCCGCCGAGCGCCACGCGCTCGTCCTCCCGCGGGAAATGTTCGCAAGCCGGCCGGAGCGCGCTGGGATGCAACTGGGTGAATCCCAGGTCGAAGCCCTGGGCGGCCAGCAGGAGTGCGCCCGGCGCGTCGGTCACGACGCCCCGCGCCAGGTCCTCCGTGGTCAGGAGCGACGCGTTCTGTCCGAACGCCACGCGCGGTCCGTCGCCCGCGTAGGCCATGGGCACGGACGCTGCCGCGAGCATGCGCGCCTCCATGGAGAGGAACATCTCGTCCGCCAGCTCGCCGGGATTCGCGCCCGACTCGGGCAGGGCCGCGGCGTCCAGCCGGCGCATCATCGCCTTCACCACCGCGCCTGCGCAGGTCTTCCCCGCGAAATGCTCGCGGATGAACGCACGGGCGGGATCGTTCTTCACGGACTGTTCGACGTAGCCGGTCTCGTAGCGCGGCGAGGCGCTGTAGTCGAGCACGTACTTGAGAATGCCGTCCAGCTCGCCGGACGCTTCGAGCGCCGTGTCGAACGCCTCCAGATAGGCCGCGGGGCACGCGAAGCGCGGCCGGGGATAGACGTCGCCCTCGGCGAACCGCTCAAAGCCGCTGTGCTGGCTCCAGTGCGCCTCCATGCGGTTGAGTTCAATGATGTCGCCCAGACTCGCGCCCCAGTTGTGCGCGACGTGCCAGTAGGGCGCGCCGATGGCGCGCAGAAACGGCGCGGCGGAGCCCGCGAACGCCCGCGTGAGCGCGAGGGCGTCCGTGCCGTCGATCCCGCTCCAGGACGACAGGCAGCTGCAGAAGCCGAGCTGGATGCGAGGATCCACCCGATCCACGGCTTCGCGGCAGCGCTGGGCGAGGGCCAGGAGGCTTTCTCCGTTGGCCTGCATCCAGGCGCGGCGGATGTCGTTCATCCCCCCGTTCAGCACGCCCGTCTTGACTTGGGGACGATCGATTCCGCGTCCCAGGATCTCCCCGATGCGCTTCAGATGCCGTTCGCAGCAGCAGGCCAGTCCGTTGGGGCGGTAGGCCAGCCGGTAGTCGTCGTCGAGCATGACGAGCTTCGCCCCGGCGCGGGCGATCTCGCCGATCCAGCCGGCGAAGGCATCGCGGTAGGCCTCGTCCATTGGACAGAAGCTGTCGGCGCACGTGGCGCCGTCGAGGCCGGTCAGCCGGGTGAAATCCGCGTGCGCGCGTCCCTCGTCTCCGGCGGAGACGAGCGGGCCGCCGTGCCCGAGGGCGCTCATCCACACGCCCACCTCGAGGCCCGCCGCCTCGAAGAAGGGCCTGTTGCGTCGAAGCGATTCGATCTCCGCGGCCCTCTCGTCCGCGTCGGCCACGCTGCGGCACACGCACAGGAACGTCCTCTGCGCGCCCACGCGGCGCAAGGCCGCGAGCACGGCCTCGCGATCCATTTCTCGGCCCGCGGGTCGATTTTTCACTGGAACGGAAATCTTGTACATGAGGAGTCCTCGCGTTCAGCCTCCGTCGGCGAGTCGCTGCCCGGTCCCGCGCGCTTCATTCTCCGAGGGTCCCGTGCCCGTTCGCCTTGCCGCCCGTCAGGAACTCCCGCATCGCGCGGTCGCCTGGCGTCCGCCCGGGCAAGGCGATCACAAAGCGGCGCGGGATCCATGCGCCTTGGCATGAATAGGAAAGCCGCCATCTCGCGCGGCCGGTCTCGACGGGCGCGACCGAGAACGTAAGCAGGCTGCCTCCAACGCAGAGCCGGTCCACCCCCAGGGGAACCCCGAAATCAAACCAGATCGACGGGACGCCCTGCAGCAGGTGGCAGGTGTCGCCCTTGACGAAGCAGAGGCACCGCAAAACCATCTCGAGGATGCGACCGTTCGCGCTGGCGTTGGGCTGCCAGGGCAGCAGCCAGGGGAGTTGCGGACAATACCGTTCATGCGCCAGATGCAGATCCCGTGAAACCGAACACGCCAGCGTGGCCTTGAAGAGGGCTTCCGCATTGATAAGAAATCGCTTTTCAGGCGGCACGGGCACCCGCCCGCCTGCCTGTGCGTGTCCGCACGCAGACAGGCTAGAACCGGTCTGAATGAGCGCTTTCATGGTGGAAATGTAGCCGAAACGGGC
>JAAZAI010000521.1 GCA_012514445.1 Lentisphaerota bacterium | reverse complement strand
TCGTGTGTTTGGCGGCAATTGCTTGCCGTCAACGGGCAACCCGTCGTAGCCGGGTTGGTACTCTGCCGCAGGCCGATACTGCCGGGGGATCGCGTTCAAAAAGTGCCATCTCCATTTCCGCCGAGGTCAGGAAGTCTGAATTTGCATACATTGCGTGCATCTCCTGCGAGAAGGGGGGGTGCAATATGGAGAGAAGCCGAAATGACAACTGCCCTCAACCCCAATCAGCCAAAAGACGGCAAATTAGGTCGTCCTAGAACTGGTGGAATCAGACACGTCGTTCACACGTTCAGTCTGGCGATCATGGCGCTCGCTGTGTTCTTTTTCGTTCTATATTCCTGTTGCGGATTGATGTTTGCTGGGAAAGTGGAGGCGAATCTTGAAACCAAGCTCGTACTTGCTGCTGATGAGCCAGAACGGCTCGATATGCCGGCGCGGGATTTCCTTGACACCGACATTCCTCTCGCCCTAGCAAAAGATCTCTTCGCTGTGCGTCAGTCGATGGAGTTCATGGTCGCCTCAGGGGCAGTGTTCTTGTTCGCCGCCGTTCTCGGTCGTCTTTCCCGCAGCAAGTGACGGGTTTGAAACCGTCTTTTGTTTCGACCGTTGTTCCAGGGAACGGATGCATTTGTCTGTGGCGATGGCGGCATGACAGACGAGAGCGAAAACAACGACTGTCAGTGTCAGATTGAGCCAACTCGGATGACTGCCGGTGGTCGTGCCCATCCCGGCCATCCACAGCACGAACAGGCGCACGATGCCAAACTTCAGATACTGGAAGCATTTTCCATCCGTCATGGAGGCAAAGTCTGGAATCAGTTTCATATCAAGCTCCTTGACAACTACCCGCTCCCTACCGGACAAGAAAGCAGCAGGTTGCGGCTTCGGGGACGATCATGAAGGAGCTGGTGAGGCGGGCGTCGATGGCTCGTTCCGCTCCGAGGGCGTCGAAGATGACGCGCTTGAGCGCGTGGTCAGGGCAGGCCGGATAGCCGGGCGCGGGGCGCTCGCCAAGGCCTTCGCCACCCCAGTGCGCTTCGACGGTCTTGCGATGCAGCCACTCCGCGCCGGCTTCCGCCAAACAGTTGGCCAGTACCGCCGCCACCATCGCCAAATAGCCGCCACGGGAACCCCCGAGCGCCTCGACCACCGCGTCCAGCCCCGATCCGGCGCAGACCGCCTGCATGCCGATCCACCCCGGCGCCGCGCCGCGGCGCGGCAAACGGTCGGCGAAGCAGTCGCCCGTTCCCGATGTCCGTAGATCCCGTGCGACCGTTATCGCCACGTCGGCGCCGTCGATCGTCGCATGGATCGTTTCGTCCTCCGCCCAGGCGGGGAAGATGCCGGAAACGCCGTGGACGCGCAGCGTCGCGCCGCTCGCGAGCGGGAGTCCGGCCAAAAAGGTCTTCGCATCGCGCAGCAGCTCCAGCGCCTCCGCCGAGCGCTGCGCGGCGGCCGATTTGAAGCCGAAGCCGCTCAGCAGCATCGTCCAAGGGATCAGAGGCAGGAGTTCGCCGTGCGGGATGTCGCGGTAGACATGCACGGCGGGATCCCGCGGCGCGATGACGCAGGGCGCGGGCATCCCGTTCGCGGCGGCGCGCGCCCGCGCCGCTTCGGGCGCGATGCGCGGTTCGCGAGACTGGGCGTAGAGTCGCCGCAATTTCTCCTGGCGTTCGGCATGGGTCGCGGTGGCGACGCGCCGCCCCGGGCCGGGGAGCAGCGAGGCGCAGAGACCGGGCATCGACGAGGCGTCGCCGCCGCAGGCGACGATGCCGGAATATGCAGGCGCGATCTTGACCGCGGTGTGCAGTTCCGAAACGGCCGCGCCGCCGACGACGAGCGGGATGTCGAGCCCCGCCGCCTCGAACGCCTGCGCCACGCGCACCATCTCGTCCAGCGACGGCGTGATGAGGCCGGAGAGGCCGACGACGTCCACATCGTGTTCGCGGGCGTGCTCGAGAATGCGCTCGCACTCGACCATGACGCCGAGGTCGGCGACGTCCCAGCCGTTGCAGCGCATCACGGTGGCGACGATGTTCTTGCCGATGTCGTGGACGTCGCCCTTGACGGTCGCCACGAGCATCTTCGGCTTGCGCGCCGCCGTGGCGCCGGCATCGGCCGCGCGCGCGGCGATGAGGGGCTCGAGCAGCGCCGAGGCCTGCTTCATGACCTGCGCGCTCTTGAGCACCTGCGGGAGGAAGAGGCGTCCGGCGCCGAACGCCTCGCCGACGGTCGCAAGACCGGCCATCAGCGGACCTTCGAGCAGCGCGAGCGCCGCGTCGGCGTCCGCGCGCCCCTGGCGGCGCAATTCGTCGAGGGCCTCGGCGACGGCGCCCTCGAGGCCGGTCGCGCTGCCGGTGGCGACGGCGGTTTCGAGGCGCGCCTGCGGCGGCGCGATCTCGACTCCGCCACGCGGCGCGGGGGCCGGCGCGACGGCGCCGTCCATCGTCGCCATTGCGAGTTCGGCCAGGCGTGCGGCGGCGGCGGGATCGCGGAAGAGAACGGCGTCCTCGACGATGCGGCGACGGTCTTCGGGGATAGCGGCGT
>JAAZAI010000064.1 GCA_012514445.1 Lentisphaerota bacterium | reverse complement strand
CGTGCCTCTCCTTCCTCTGTTTTCGCGCTCCCCTGCCACTCTTCATCTCGAAGAATGGGGTGATTTGGAACCGCTGGGCCGGTGGCGAGCGTGAGTTTATTTCGACGGCGACTCCCAATACGAGTCTGCCGGTGCAGATGAGCAATGAGAAATCCCCACACAAACCCGGAAGCATCGTCCATTCAATGTATCCATTGACGGATGTATCGTCATTTGGCATATTAAATGACGAAACGAGCGACACATGAGCACCTCCGAACATCCTGTTATCCCACGCCGGCTGAGTCTGTCGGCTCTGCTCGATCAGAAATCGCACTTTCTTTTCGGGCCGCGTCAGTCGGGCAAGAGCTTCTTGATCAGCCACAGTCTGCCGGATGTCCGCGTGTATAACCTTCTGGATGCCGAAGTGTTCTTGGCGCTTAGTCGGAGACCCTCACAACTGGGGGAGGAGGTGAGGGCCACGGAGAAGCGTGTCGTCATTGACGAGATTCAGCGACTTCCCGGTCTCTTGAACGAGGTTCACCGGTTGATCGAAGCGCGCGGCATCCGGTTTCTGCTCACCGGTTCCAGCGCACGAAAGCTGCGTCGAGGCGGCGTGAATCTGCTGGGGGGCCGTGCCCGCGTCAAATACCTGCATCCGTTTGTCTGGCCTGAGTTGGGCTCGCGTTTCGACCTGCATCGGGCGCTTCATGCCGGTTTGCTTCCAGGTATCTATTTTTCCGACGATGCCGATGCCGACCTGGCCGCCTATGCGGGCGTTTACCTGCAGGAGGAGATCGCCGCCGAAGGCGCCGCAAGGAATGTTCCGGCTTTCAGCCGGTTTCTCCGGGTTGCCGCTCTGTGCAATGCGCGGATCGTGAACTTCACGAACGTCGCCAACGACGCCCAGGTGGCCCGCACCACCGTGTATGAATACTTCGACATCCTCAAGGACACCTTGCTGGTGCGGGAGCTTCCAGCCTGGAAAGCGACCCGGAAACGCAAGCCGATCATGTCGTCGAAGTATTATTTCACCGACACCGGCATCGCGCGTGTGTTGCAGGGGCGAACCGTCGTGCCCGGCACACCGGAATACGGCGACGCGGTTGAGACCTATGTCCTGCACGAGCTGAGTGCGTGGAGCGATTACCAGGGACCCCAGCCGCTCGCCTATTGGCGGTCGACCTCGGGGTTCGAGGTCGATTTTATACTGGGCGATCACACCGCCATCGAAGTCAAGGCCAAGGCAACGGTTTCGTCCGATGACTTGAAAGGACTGCGCGCTTTGGCTGAGGAGTCCTTGCTGCGACGCTACCTTTGCGTATCGCTGGAGCCCCGCCCGCGGCGGATCGGCGCGATCGAGGTGCTGCCGTTGCGTCTGTTTCTCGAGCAACTCTGGTCCGGCAGCTATGCGTGACCACGGAGGCAAAAGATGAAACGTGTCCTCAAGCGAATCGGCCAGGCAATCCTGCTCGCCATCCTGGTCCTGGTGGCGCTGATCTACGCGCCGTTCTGGGACACCGCCCCGCCCGATGTCGCAGCGAGATGGGGACAGGCACGCTGTGACTCAGCGATTGGAGGCGCGATTGGATGAAGCCGGTCGTTTAGGTGAAACCGTTTAAGATAGCGAGCAAGACAGGTGGGGAGTCGAGGACGAGGACGAAGCGGGATGGAGACGGAGGTTGCGACGGGTGGCGACCGGGCGACGGGGACGGCGGGAACGAGACGGGGCGGCGCTTGACATCCTGTGGCGGGTTTCAACTTGAAACGACTGTCCCCGCTGGCGTATGATGGCGCCGCTTATAGGCCAGTAGCTCAGTTGGACAGAGCACAGGATTCCTAATCCTGGGGTCGCGGGTTCAACTCCCGCCTGGCCTACCATTTTTTATATTGCGGAGTCCGTCTTTATTGGGAGCGGCCGTATCGGCCGGCTCGTTGTCTTCCGCCGGATCGTCCGCCTTGGGGTTCAGTCCCTGGCCCGGCGTTTCAACAGCGAGACCAAGGTTGCGATCCAAATGGCGGCACAGATCACATAGAACAGGATCATGAAATAACCACCAATACGACATACGGCACGAGGTTGAACATCAGGACGATGATCTTCATGCCGCCGATGAAGCAATACATCGCCAGCGTGAAGGCCTGCCGGGACATCGGGAACAATTTGCTTTGCACCCGGTAGGTCCAATCGCCGGCCAGAATGCAGGCCAGCGTTGCCCACAGCAGAAGCGCGCCGTTG
>JAAZAI010000520.1 GCA_012514445.1 Lentisphaerota bacterium | reverse complement strand
TCCGAGACCATCGGCGGCGAGACGCTGATGAAGGGCTATACGGCCAACGCCTTGAACCAGTACACGGCCATCGCGAACCCCGATGCCGTGGGATTGCGCGGCAGCGCCACCAACACCGCCACGGTGACGGTGAACGGCGAAGCCGCTTTGAGCGACAGCATCGCCTCCGACACCGTGCCTTGGCACTTCGCCCTTCAGGCCGACAACGCCGACGGCGGAAAGTATACGTTCGCCAGCATCGTCGGCGTCGTGAATCCGCCTGGCACGAATACGCCGGATCTCGTCTCCACGGCAAGTGGCAGTGTCTATGCTCCGCCACAACAAGAGACCCTCACCTATGACGACGATGGGAACCTAGTTTCCGATGGTCGCTGGCAGTACACGTGGAACGGCGAAAACCGTCTGATCAAAGCCGAGGAACTCGTTTCACCAACCAACCGCCTGCCAAATGTTGTCGAGTATACGTATGACCATCGTGGGCGCATGATTTGGAAGACTGTCGCTTCTCCAACTACTCCTCCGGTAAAAGCGATCACTTATCTTTGGGACGATTACAACATCATAACCGAGGCGATTGCACAAGATAACGCGACTAATACAACTTATAACATTTGGGGACTCGACCTCGATGGCATACTCCAAGGTGCTGGTGGCGTCGGAGGGCTATTGGCTGTCGTTAAGGACTCTGCCACATACGTCCCCGCTTGGGATGCTAATGGCAATATCATTGAGTATAGTGCTGACGACGGAATGATCGTCGCTCACCGCGAATATGATCCGTTTGGCGGCACGATCGTCGCCACCGGCGATGTCGATACCTTCTCCCATTGGTTCAGCACTAAGCCTTGGTGCTCGGTTACTGGTTTGTGCGAGTATCAGTATCGGAAATTCAGTCCGGTAATAGGAAGGTGGTTAGTACGAGAACCTCTCGGAGAAAGTGAATGTGCTAACCTTTTCGTGATCGTATTCAACACACTACCTAATGACATCATTGATTATTTAGGGGCAGAACCAATTAAAGTTGGGGGAGCCTGTTCAATCCATGGCCGCGGTGACGAGGGGCAATTCGATTCGATAGCATCTAGTTGTTCGGAGAATTGGAAAGCTGTTTCTTCTGGAGAAGAGATTCTCTCGCATCTTAAGACGCTAACAACAACCTCAAAAAGTTGTTGCATTTCTGAGTATACCATTGCGGGGCATGGATGCCGCTATCGAGATGATACAAAAGAAAGAGATCTTGGGCCGTAAGCGTCCGGCGAACCCCATCTTCCGCAACCTTTCCGCATCGGGCATACTGCCTGCGTGAAAGGAAGAATGGCACATGGAAGAGAACAAGTCAAGATTCCGTGCGAGCCCGCAGGAGTGGGGCGCCCTGTTGGAGGAACTCGCCGCAAGCGGCATGACCGCCTCGGCGTTCTGCCGAGACCGCGCAGTCCCCGTCTGGCAGATGCGCCATCGGCTCCGCAAGGCGAGGCGGGACGCGGACGACCGGCGGGGATTCGTGGAAGTCCTCGGCGGAGGCGAGCCTGGGCCCGCCGAGGGCGTGTGGGTCGAGGTCGGAAGGCATAGAATTCGGGTCGGGAGGGGATTCGACGCCGATCTTCTCAGGCGGGTGGCGGAGGCGCTGGCGTGATCGGCGCGGTTTCGCCGGGGCGGATATTCCTCTACCGGGGCGCCGCCGACATGCGCAAGGGATTCGACGGCCTCGCGGGGATCGTCCGGGGCGAGTTGGAGGCGGATCCGATGGACGGGACGCTCTTCGTCTTCCTCAACCGCTCCCGGGACATGGTGAAGGCGCTCTACTGGGATCGGGACGGATTTGCGCTCTGGTCGAAGCGGCTGGAGCGGGGGCGTTTCACCCCACCGCAGGGGGATGGCGGCGCGATCGGGAGGGCGGAGCTTTCGCTGCTGCTCGAAGGGGTGAGCGTGCGCGTCGTGCGGCGGAGCCCACGCTGGGCAAAACCTACATGAAGCCGTTGATTTTCTTGAATTTATATTGATTTTCTCGTTGCTTTTTCCATGCCGAAGTGCTAGACTTCCCGGGCATAGGAAATGAACGAGGAAACCGACATCTTGACCTACGACGAGGCCCTGCTTCTCACCCGGAAGCAGGCCGAGATGATCGCGCTTTTCACGACGGAGATCCGGAGTCTCAAGGAGCAGATCGAGTGGCTGAAGCGGCAGCTCTTCGGACGCAAGAGCGAGCGGATGGAATTCGACCCGAACCAACTGCTGCTCGATCCGATCCTCGTCGAGGCCATCGAGCAGAACCCGCCCCCCGAACCCAAACCCGAGATCGAAAGCCCGGTGGCGGCGCACGTGCGCAAAGCCGCGCCCCACGGGCGCGGCGTCCTGCCCGCCCACCTGGAGCGCGAGATCGTCGAGGTCGACATCCCCGAAGAGCAGAAGCTCCTGCCCGACGGGAGCGTGCGCCCCCGCATCGGCTTCGAGGACAGCGAGAAGCTCGCCTGCACCCC
>JAAZAI010000519.1 GCA_012514445.1 Lentisphaerota bacterium | reverse complement strand
GCGCGAGGCGCCAGTCGAAGTGGATGTCCGCGACGAGCGGCACGCCTTCCACGCGGCGGCGGATCTCGGCGAGGGCGGCGGCGGCCTCGGCGTCCGGCACGGCGAGGCGCACGATGTCGCAGCCCGCCTCCATCGCCTCGCGGATGCAGTTCACCGTGGCCGCGACGTCGCGCGTGTCGGTGTCCGCCATCGTCTGGACGGAGACGGGCGCGCCGCCGCCGATGGGCACGCGGCCGAGCTGGATTCGGCGCGTTCGCTGCCGAGGCGCTGAAGGGGGTGTCGGGTTTTCCAGTGTCGAAGGTCGGGTCATGGAAACGTCGCTCTGCAATAAAGGGACTAGCGATTCTCGACGGCGGTCGCGGGCTCCGGAACCGCGGGTTCCTCCGCCTCGTCCGGTTCGGCAACCTCCTCCGCGGCGGGCTTGTCGCGGCCGCCGAAGATCCGGTTCAGGCTCCAGACGTCCCGGAACGAGATGAAGACGAAGACGCCGATGAGCAGCACGGCGAAGACGTTGACGAGCGCGTTGACCAGCTTGGCCGGAACTTCCCGGCGGAAGAGGCCGCGCCAGAGCGCGAAGACGATGTGCCCGCCGTCCAGCACGGGCAGCGGCAGCAGGTTGAGCATCGCCAGGTTGATGTTGAGAAAGCGGACGAAGCAGAGGGCGCCGGCGATGCCGGAGAGCACGGTGAGCCAGAGGCTCGAAACGATCATGACCGGCCCGCCCAGCACTTTGCCCACCTTGGCCGCCTGCTTGGGCGTCACCAAGGCGACGAGGACGCGTTTGACGGCGGCGGCGTCGCCCTGGATCTGGTCGAGGGGCAGGCGGTGCTGCATCCACATCGGCACGCTCACGACGTACATCGCCGGATAGAATCCCACCCTCCAGACGCCGTCCTCGCCCTGTTCCGGCGTCACGGTGGCGGAGCCTCGCGCACCTTTGCGCAAATAGTCGATCTCGAGGGGCCGCCCATCGGAGGCACGGATCATCGAGACCGCGTGGTCGACCCCGTGGATTTCCCGTCCGTCGATGGCCAGCAGGACGTCCTCCTCTTCGAGCCCCGCCCGCTCGCCCGGCAACCCGGCGACCAGCTCGCCGATGGCGCAGCGATGCGCGACGCCGAGACCCTTGACCACCTCGTGGCCAAGCCGATCCTTGTCCGTTGGCGCCTGGATCGCGGCGCAAACGCCATCGAACCGGTTCGACACCGACACCTGGACAAAGCCGCCGGCTGCGTTGAAATAGGCCTCGGTCACGAAGGCGTCCCACGTCTCGACGGGACGCCCCTTCACGGTGAGGATGCGATCCCCGATTCGGAAGCCCGCAGCCTGGGCCGGGGAGCCCGCTTCGACGACGCCGACGACGGCGCCCGGGAATTTCATGTCGTCTTCCACCTTGGGTGGAACGGCCCAGATGACCAGCGCAAGCACGAAACCGAACACCACGTTGCCGAGCGGGCCGCAGACGCTGACGATGATGCGCTTCCACCAGGCCGCGGGCTCGAGGTTGCGCAGAGGCGGCTCGTCGCCCCCGCCCTGGATCGTCTGCATCCCGGTCGGATCGAGCTGGGGCAGCGCGACGTAGCCGCCAAGGGGAATCCAGCAGATCTTGTACTCCGTGCCCTGGATTCGACGCTTCCAAATCGCCGGACCGAAGCCCAGGGAGAATGTGTCGACGACCAGTCCGCAGAGGCGCGCGGCGAGGAAGTGGCCCAGTTCGTGAATGAAGATCGTGAAGCCGAAGAGCAGCAGCACGGCGATCGCCGCGCCGGCCCAGACGAGCCCAGTGGTCAGATAGTCGAATATCGATGCCGTCATGATGAAAGGTGCCCCAGCCCGACGTGGGCGAAAAGAATTAGTAGACTCTACCAAAGCGCGCCGCTCTTGGCAACCTCTTGACCATCGCGAAACGGAATCGAACATCGTCGCGTTCACCGTCCTGGCCACCGTCTTCAACAACCTGCCCTCCATCTACCAGGCCGGCATCGCCTCCAACAGCCACTATGAAGTCCAGGGGCCTATGCCGTCCAACTACGCCGGAACCATGCGACAGACCAGAATTTCGGCGGAGTTCGCCATCGCGAACACGAGCCTGCTGCCATCGGGATCTCCGCCCTACTATCTCGATCCCGTTTCAGGCGGGAAGTACTGGATCGAGGCGGTCAACGAGCCCGAGCGCGCCTGGTACTGCTGGACGCCCGGCGATCCGCAGTACAACCCGCAGGGCGCCTATCAGGTTCCCACGTGGGTTCTCGGCGACATCGCCACCAACGGCGCCGCCGTATGAACATGGCGAGACGATGGTGACGCAGCGATTCTACCGCATCCGGGCACCCTTCATATTCCCCTGAGGCCGCGACGCGGGCGCGTCGTAGGCCGTTGCGGGCTCCGCCACGAGGCGGAGCCCTTCGGCGGGTTCGTCGCGGCGGATCGCGTCGGCGAGGCGCGCGAGGGTCGCGTCGCGGACACGCGGGGCGAGTTCGCATTCCCACACCACGAACAGTCGCCAGCCCAGCTCCGCGTACTGGCGTTCGCGCAGCGCGTCCCGCGCCACGTTGCGCCGGAACTTCGCGTTCCAGAAACGGCGATGGGTCTTGGGCGTGGTCGCTTGGGCGCAGCCATGGCGGTGCCAGAAACAGCCGCGCACTTCGACGATCGCGCGGAAACGTGGCAGGACGACGTCGGGATGTCCCGGCAGCGACTTCACATGGAGCCGGAATCGGAAGCCGTCGCGGTGCAGCCATGAGCGCACCAACCGTTCCGGTCCCGTGTCCTTCGACCGGATCCGGCCCATGATCGCGCTGCGCCGTTCTTTCGAAACCGTGTCCATGGCGCGCATTATCCAACAAAAGCCAGGCTTTCGCAAGATCGGTCAGTCGCCGGGGGGAGACGTAAGCACGCTCCGTCGAGCAGGCCCATTCCGTTCCGTCGCCTGCCCGATTGAGTCGCTAGTCGCTAGCCGTTAGTGGCAGAATGAAGACCCCGCCACTGCGCGAGGGACGCTGGCGGCACGTGCTTGGCGCGACAAGACTAGCGACTAGCCACTGGCGACTAGCGACTGGAAATCGGCCATGTGGATGAGTGTCCCCTTCATGCCGCACTCCGGAAACGGGCCGATTTCCATTACCAGGCGACCCTGTTTTCCCGGTGGCCGGTTGCGCCGGAATCCTGTATCATGCTGACCCTATGAAACCGAGTTCAAGAAAAAATGAGACGGAATGGGTGGTCTCGAAAGCCGAAGCCGGCCTTTCCCTGCAGGATTTCCTCGCCGAGCACCTGGGCGTCTCGAAGCGCGTGGCCAAGCAGCACATCGACGCGAAAGTCGTCCGGGTGAAAGGCCAGACCATCTGGATCGCCCGGCACCCTCTCAAACCCGGCGACGCGGTCTCCGTGGCCACGTCCGTCAAATCTCCGACCGCCGTCTCGAAGCGCGTCGCCAAGCTGTCCATCCTCTACGAGGACGCCGACTACCTCGTCGTCGACAAGCCGCGCGGCATCCTCGTCAACGCCGCCGACTACTCGCTGGAGAGCATCATCCGCGCCCAGACGGGCGTGGCCACGATCGTCGCCTCCCACCGTCTCGACCGCGACACGACGGGCTGCCTGCTCATGTCCAAGACCCCCGCCGCCCACGATGCCATCGTCGACGTCTTCAAGCGGCATCGCGTCGCCAAGACCTACCGCACCGTGGTCTACGGCCGCTGGGACGCGCGGTCGACGACGATCGAGCTGCCCATCGAGGGCGAACGCGCGCTCACGCACGTCCACTGCCTGCGCGCCAACCATGACTGCAGCTACCTCGTCGTCCGCATCGAAACCGGGCGCACCCACCAGATCCGCCGCCATCTCGCCATGGCGCGCCACCCCGTCGTTGGCGACACCCAGTACGGCCCGAAGGTGATCGAGGACGCGCGGCTCAGAAGCCTGACCTACCCGCTCCTGCATGCAGTTGAAATGGAATTGGAGCACCCCATCCGCGGCGGCTCCCTCAAGGTCTTTTCGCCGGTCCCCCAGGACTTCCACCGCTGGCTTGCGGCGCTGAAGCTCGAGTCCGCGCGCTGACGTCAGCCGCTACCGGGGCTTCCGGGCGACGAGCCGCTCGCGGGCGGTGAGGACTTCAGGCAGGCGCTCCACGCGGCGGCGTTCGGACACCGCCACGGCGGCAGCTTCGATCTTGCCGGCCTTCGTGAGGCGCGAGGCCTGCTCCGCGAGTTCCCGATCATAGGCGCCGGCGGCATCGACAATGGCGTTGGCATGGGTGTCTTCGATGGCGGCTCGCGCCTTTCGAAAACGGTCGCGCACCTGGTCGAGAGCCAGGGAATCCGTGCCGGCGCCCGCATTGGGGATCACCCGGTCCAGCTCGAAGCGGCTGATTTCCGCGCTCGCGGCCTGCAGCCCGAGGAAGTCGCCATCGCGCTGGCGCTGGTCTTTCAATTCGGCAAGCTCGGACAGGTAGTCCGCGCCCCATTTCGCGATGGCGCCAGACAAGTCTTCGTCGGCTTTGCGACGTCGCTCGTCGTATCGCCCCTTCGACTCCTGGAAAGCCTCGGAATCGGCCCCGGGCAGCGCGTAGCCGGGCAGCGTGCCCTCGGGATGACGTGCATCGTAGTCGGCCAGCTTGCGCTCGGCCTCGAGGTAGCCGGGATCGCCGCGCAGCGATTTGAGGACCTCGTTGAAACGATCGGCTTCGGGCATCCGGCCGTTCTTGGTCAGTTCGCGCACCTGGCGGTCGAGATCGTCGATGTAGGCGCGGGTCACGGCGACCTGCTTGCGGAAGAGCTCGGCGCGGCGCGTGTCGCGAAGCGCGCGGAAGTTCTCCTGCACGGCGGCGAGCACCACCGGAATCGCCAGACCGTCCTCGGGGAGCGTCCGATCGATCGCGAAGCGCCTCATCTCGTCGTCGACGAGCTTCCAGTTGTCGTAGTAGCCCGCCGCGCGATTCTGCTCGCGCAGATCCGTCAACGCGCGCGCGTATTCATCGCCCCATGCGCCCTCGATCTCCGAGAGCCCCTGCTGGATCGCCAGCATCTGCAAATCGAAGTCCTTGCGCAGCGAATCGAGCGGCGAAGGTGGCGGGGGCTCGGACGACCGGACCGGAGCGGACGGCGGCTCGGCGAAATAGGCGTCGAGGTTCTCGACGCCCCACCAGGACGCATACCGCGTCATCGCCCACCCGAGCGGCGGGGTCTCCGCCGCCAGCGAGGCCGGCCGCCAGAGGATCCGCGTGCCCGGGACGTCAAGGCGGACCATCATCGGCAGGAAGAGCAGATAGCCGGCCAGCATCGCCGCGGTAGCCCCGCCGGCCTTCAGCGCGAAGACATTGCGCTTGTGACGGCTGAAAAGGCGGGCGAGTCGTTCCCGCTCGGGATCGGACGCCTCCCCCGCCTGGGCCATCGTCTCGAGCAGTCGCTCGCCCAGCTCCCAGTCTTTCATCGCGAACGCCTTCTCGACGCGGAGCAGGTCGCGCTTGTGCATGAGCTCCGGAATCGCCGCCAGCTCCTCGGCATAGGCGTCGGGAGCGGACGAAAGCTCGCGGAATTCCAGAATGAAGCGCTGGGCGCGCTCGTAGTTCGCGGCGCCCATCTCCGCGACGACGATGCCGCGGAGCTGGTCGCGCCGCTGGGCGCGCTTCTGGGCCAAGGTGCCGAGCGACTGGATCTCGTCGAGGATGTGGCGCCCGTTCGGCCCGACGGGCTCGAAGGTCAGCGGCTGCGATGCGTAGTTGAACGCCCACTCGTACTGGCGCGAATCGATCGCGAGGCGGATCTTGCGCAGCAGATTCGCAACGCCCTCGTATTCGCGGGCGTTGGCGCCGCAGACCCCGCAGAACTGGATGCCCACCTGCTGGTCCGCCGCGCATTCGCGGCACTGCTCGCGGCCATCCCACCCGCATTCGCCGCAAAACCGCGTGGCCAGCGGATTGACCGTGTCGCACCACTTGCACCGCCACGTCGTCTTGACCGTCGGACGCTCCGTCTTCGATTCGGCCAGCAGCGCGAGCAGCGCGGCGTCGAAGCCGACGACGCTCTGATAGCGGGCGTCGCGGTCCGTCGCCAGCGCCTTGCAAACGACCGGGCGCACGGCGACCGGCAGATCCTCTTCGCGGAAGAAACGAGGGTTCTTGCCGGTCAGCGAAAAATAGAGCACCGCGCCAAGGCCGTAGACATCAGCCCGTTCGTCCGAGAGCGTCGCATCGGACTCCTGCTCCGGCGCGCCATAGCCGAGGGAGACGAACTTGTCGCCGACGACCGTGAGACTGGTGACCGCGTCCGGCCCCGTGAAGCGCGCCAAGCCGAAATCCACGATCTTCGGCTCGCCTGCGGCGTCCATGAGGATGTTCGCGGACTTCAAGTCGCGATGGATGACGCCGACGGCGTGCGCCGCCTCGATGGCGCGCCCGATCTTGAGCATGAAGGCCAGCGCCTCTTCGAGTTTAAACGGCTCGTTCTGGGCGATGTACTGCTCCAGCGTCTGGGGCGGCGCCGGTCCGCCGGCGTCGGCCTTCGGCAGGCCGCTCTCCACATACTCCATCACGATGTAGGGGCCGTCTGCGTCCTCGCCGATGGAATAGATGTGGGCGATGTGGACGTTGTTGAGCGCCGCGGCGGCCTTGCCCTCCCGCAGGAAGCGACGCCGGACCGACAGCTCGTTGCGGAACTCGGGCTTGAGCCGCTTGATCGCCACGAAACGCCCCAGACGCCGATCCGAGGCGAGGTAGACGACGCCCATCCCCCCGCTGCCAATTTTGCCCCGGATCGCATAGCCGGCCAGCGCGTCTCCGCCTGGCGGTTTCGCCCCCAACTCGAAGGAAGGAGCATCGGGCGCCACCGGCACGCGCGCCTGCTGCGGTATCAACCGGGTCTTGAATTCCGACGACTCGCCGGAGCCCTCGATCATCGGCTGCTGTTCCCTCTCGTCCTCCACCGTGGCAAATCCCTCCCGCGTCATCGACCTCGATGCTCGATGCGCCAATGGGGATTCAGAATACCAGAAACCTCCGCCCTTGTGAACACCCATGTTGCACAGGCATTTCCGCTCACCATTCTTTTGCTTGCCAACCTCCTGTCACAGTTTCGAAACTGTGACAGGAACGAACGCTGGTTTCCGGTTCGGGTTGAAACAGGCCGACCTGTCAAATTCTTCGATCTCAGCCGCTCAGATCACGGAGTCGCTCGAAGAGGCGGGCGACGATCTCCTCCTCCGGCAGGTCGCGGACGAAACCGTAGGCGGCCAGCACCGCGCGGTCGTTCGCCAGATGCGCCTGCGCAACGTCGGCGGCATGCTCGTCTCGTCGTACAAATCCGCCCAGACTGGCGCGGATTTGTCAAGCGCGCATTCGGCTTGACTTCTGCTGAGTTCAAGGCTTTAATTGTTTTTCAATTTCCAACGGAATCGGATGCTCCCCGACAAACGAGTCCGGAGACAGCTTTTCTCTCAAACAAGAGTGGATCCCTTCTGAAATGAACATCGACACCAGCGGCTGGATCGACCTGCAGGTCAACGGATTCCTGGGCGCCGACTTCTCGGCCCCCGATCTCACGCTCCAGCAGATCCGCGACGTCACGACCGCGCTGCGCGAACGCGGCACCTCCGCCTACTGCCCCACGCTCGTGACGAGCGCACCCGGCGTCTTCGAACGCAATTTGCCGATTTTCGCCCAGGCGATGCGCGAGGACGGCGTCCGCGAGCACCTCGCGGGCATCCACCTCGAAGGGCCGTTTCTCTGCCCGCCCAGCAACGGCGCTCACGCGCTGCGCTGGCTCACCCCCCCGGACGCCGCGCGCTTCGACGCCTGGCAGCGCCTCGCCGAAGGTGCCATCCGCATCCTCACGCTCGCTCCCGAGGCACCGGGCGCCATCGAGTTGATCCGCCACGCCGTACGGCAGGGCGTCGTCGTCTCCCTCGGCCACCATCTGGCCGGGGACGATGTCATCGCCCGCGCCGTCGACGCCGGGGCCACGCTCTGCACGCACCTGGGCAATGGCATCGCCAACACCCTGCCACGCCACCCGAACCCGATCTGGACGCAGCTCGCTGAAGACCGCCTGACCGCCTGCTTCATCGCGGACGGGCATCACCTGCCCGCGAACTTCCTGCGCGTGGCTCGGCGCGCCAAGGGTCTCGACCGCTTCATCGTCGTCAGCGACTCCGCTGGCATCGCGGGCCTTCCGCCGGGCTCCTACCACTACATGGACTCGGACGTCGTGATCGAGCCTTCGCGCCGGATCATCATCGCCGGCTCCGCCAAAAACGGCTTGGCCACGCTGGCCGGCTCGTCGAGCACGCTCGCGGACTGCATGCGGCATCTGGCCTCGCTGGGGGACTGGAGCGAGGACGACCTGATCCAGGTCGGTCGCCGCAATCCCGCGCGCGTGCTCGGCATCTAGTCGGGATCCAGTTCGCGTTTCAAGTGGACAAAAAGGCGTTTTTCCTGTAGTGTTACGCGCCGTTTTCCGTTCTTTAAAAACCGAGCTCCTTTTCGACCTCGACCGTCGCACCAGCCAACGGATTCCGCCACCATGAACATCACCGAGAAGATCCTCTCCCGGCACCTCGTCTCCGGCACGCTCAAGCCCGGGAGCGAAATCGCCATCCGCATCGACCAGACCCTGACGCAGGACGCCACGGGCACCATGGCCTTCCTGCAGTTCGAGAGCATGGGCATCGACCGCGTGCGCACCGAACTCTCCGTCAGCTACGTCGACCACAACACCGTCCAGGTCGGCTTCGAGAACGCCGACGACCACGCGTACCTGCAGTCCGCCGCGAAAAAGTTCGGCGTGATCTACTCGCGCGCGGGCAACGGCATCTGCCACCAGCTCCACCTCGAACGCTTCGGAATCCCCGGCAAGACGCTCATCGGCTCCGACTCCCACACGCCCACCGGCGGCGGCCTCGGCATGATCGCCATCGGCGCCGGCGGGCTCGACGTCGCCGTCGCCATGGGCGGCGGCGCCTTCCACCTCACCGCGCCGCGCGTCGTCCAAGTAAACCTGACCGGCCGCCTGCGCCCCGGCGTCTCCGCCAAGGACGTCATCCTCAAGGTGCTCGAGCGCTTCGGCTCCTCCGGCAACGTCGGCGCCGTCATGGAGTACGCCGGCGAAGGCGTCAAGACGCTCGACGTGCCGTCGCGCTCGACGATCACCAACATGGGCACCGAGCTGGGCGTGACGACCTCCGTGTTCCCGAGCGACGAGGTGACGCGCCGCTTTCTCGCGGCGCAAGGCCGCGAGGCGGACTGGACGCCGATCGCCGCCGATCCGGACGCGACCTACGAATCCGTCTTCGAGATCGACCTCTCCACGCTCGTCCCGCTGGCGGCCTGTCCGCACAATCCGGCGAACGTCGCCACCATCGCCTCCCTCGCGGGCAAGCGCGTCAATCAGGTGCTCATCGGCTCCTGCACCAACTCGTCCTACCGCGACCTCAAGACGGTGGCGCTGCTGCTCAAGGGCAGGAAGATCCATCCGGACGTCTCCTTCGGCATCGCGCCGGGCTCCCGGCAGGTCGTGCTCGAGCTCGCCCGGGAAGGCCTGCTGCAGGACCTCATCCTCGCCGGCGCCCGCCTCCTCGAGAACGCCTGCGGCTTCTGCATCGGCAACCACCAGTCGCCGGGGACGGACGCGGTGTCCCTGCGCACCGGCAACCGCAACTTCGAGGGACGCTCCGGCACGAAGTCCGCCCAGGTCTACCTGGTCAGCCCCGAATCCGCCGTGGCCGCCGCCTTGACCGGGGTGATCACCGATCCGACGACCGTCGAGACCGCGCCGCCCGTCGAGATCCCGGACCGCTACATCATCGACGACTCCCTCTTCCTCTACCGCGAGACCGCCGGCAAGGGCATCCCCGGGGCCGAGATCGTCCGCGGTCCGAACATCGGCGCCGTGCCCGTCGGCACCCCGCTGCCGAAGTCTTTCGCCGCGCAGGCGACGATCAAGGTCGGCGACAAGATCACCACGGACCACATCATGCCGGCGGGGGCGCGGCTCAAGTACCGCTCCAACATCCCCGCCTACGCGAAATTCGTCTTCGAGCCCCTCGACCCCGACTTCCACGACAAGGCCGCCGCGAACCGCGACGCGGGCGTCGCCAACGTGATCGTCGCGGGCGAGAGCTACGGGCAGGGCTCCAGCCGCGAGCACGCCGCGATGTGCCCGATGTACCTGGGCGTGCGCGCCGTCATCGCCAAGAGCATGGAGCGGATCCACCTCGCCAACCTCGTCAACTTCGGCATCGTCCCGTTCACATTCGTCGATCCGGCCGGCTACGACGCCATCGCCACCGGCGACGCGCTCGCCTTCGACGGCATCGCGGACGCCGTCGCCGGCAGCGGCGAGATGGTCGTGCGCAACACGACCACCGGAGCCACATTCAAAGTGAAGGCCGCGCTCACCGAGCGTCAAAAGGCCATCGTCCTGATCGGCGGTCTGATGCAGTACATCGCCTCGGGTCGCTCCTGAGATCGGCACCATGAACCCCTCCTTCACCGAAGAACCCAGCACGCTGGTCGTCACCTGCTCCCCCGGGGTCGCGCCGCACCTCGCCAGCGAGATCGCCGCCCTCGGCTTCCGCACGGGGCGCGTCTCCGAAACCGCCGTCGAGACCGAGGGCACGCTCGCGGACTGCATGAAGCTCAACCTGCACCTGCGCACCGCCCACCGCGTCCTCTACGCCCTCGACCGCTTCCGGGCCCGCAACGCCAACCAGCTCTACGCGAGCCTCGTCGAAATCCCTGGGAACGCTACCTCGACCCCGAAGGCTACTTCTCCGTGGACCGCGCGGTGGACAACCCCACGATCTTCGACACGCAGTACGCCGCGCTCAAGGTCAAGGACGCCGTCGCGGACCGCATGCGCACCGCGTGCGGCCGGCGGCCCGACTCCGGCAACGAGCGCGACCAGGCGTGCCTGTTCCTGCACTGGACAGACGACGCCGCGGCGATCTACCTCGACACCACCGGCGACTCGCTCAGCTTCCGCGGCTACCGCGCCGCCTCCTCCGAGGCGCCCATGCGCGAATCCCTGGCCGCCGCCCTGCTCATGGCCTCCGGCTGGAACCGCCGCGGCAACCTCCTCAACCCCATGTGCGGCTGCGGCACCATCGCCATCGAGGCGCTCTGGATGGCCCAGCACCGCGCCCCGGCGCTCCAGCGCGAGAACTTCGCCTTCATGCACCTCGCCTGCTTCGAACCCGGCGCCTGGACGCGGCTGCGCTCCGAGGCGGTCCGCGAATTCGAGCAGCACAAGGACATCGCCTGCCGGATCGTCGCCAGCGACATCGACCCCGCCATGGTCGCGGCCACGCGCGAAAATCTCGCCCTCGCCGGCGGAACGGAGCATGTCGAGTGCGACGTCTGCGACTTCACGATCAGCCTCGTGCCCGAGTCCGCCGAGCGCGGCGTGATCCTCCTCAACCCGCCGTACGGCGGCCGCATGGGCGATCCCGTTCGTCTGCGCGGCACCTACCTCGACATCGGCGGCTTCCTCGAATCCCATGCCGGCGCCTACGACGGGTATGTCTTCACCGGCAACCCCGAGCTCGCCGAGGCGGTCGGCCTGACGAGCCCGAACGCGCAGACGTTCTACAGCGGCCGCATCGAATGCAAGCTGCTCGAGAACCCCCGGCTGACGCCCGAAGCCCTGGCCCAGTTCCGCCGGCGCGACGCCAGGCGTTGAGAGAAGCCGCATGACCGCGCTGGAATCCCTCACCGAGTTTCTGGCCCCGCCCCGAGCCCACGCCGTTCTGGCCGCGCTCGGCTTCTGCTTCCACACGGCCTGTCTGCTGCTCGTCCTGATCCTCGCCCTGCGCCGCGAAGTCCAGCCCCGGCCGCGCCACAGGACCCTGCGTTCGTTCGGCTGGCTCTTCCTGGTCGGCGTTGGCGCCATCCTCGCCTATCAGGCGACCTGGCAGCTCGCGGGCTTCACGCGCCGCGATTTCGTCCGCTTCATGGAACGCCACAACCCGCGCCCGGACAACGCCGCCGCCCACCTCGTCCGCGGGGAGATCCGCGACCGCTACGGACGCATCCTCGCCGAGACCGACCCCACGGTCAAATCCCTCCGCGCCTACCCCTACGGACCCGCCACCGCCCACGTCGTCGGCTTCCGCCACCCCTCGGAAGGACTCACCGGCATGGAAAGCGCGGCGGACATGATCGTGAGCGGCTATGACGAGCCCGGCCGGCGCGACTTGCGCAAGGCCGGCCTCACGGCGCTTCAGGACGTCCGCCACGTCGGCGGGGACGTCGTGCTGACGCTCGACGCTGAACTTCAGAAGCACGCCTACGAGCAGATGTCGGGGCGGCGCGGCGCGGTCGTCGCCATCGATCCGCGCAACGGCGCGATCCGCGTCCTCCTCTCCTCGCCGTCCTTCGATCCGAACGTCTTCGACCGCGCCTTGAACAGCGACCCCGCCGCCCCGCTGCTCAACCGCGCACTGCACGGCCGCTATCCCGCAGGCTCCACGTTCAAGATCGCCATCGCGGGCCTCGCCGTCGAGCGCGGCATCCCGCCGCTCATCGCCTGCCCGTCCAACGGCTATCTGGCTCCGGGCGCCCGCCGGCCCATTCGCGACCACGAGTTCTACGCCTATGAGAAGCGCGGTCTCGTCTGGCCGGGGTTCGGCATCATCGACCTCGACACCGCCCTCGCCAAGTCCTCCAACAGCTACTTCGCCAACGCCGCCGTGCAATGCGGCACCGAGGCGTTCAACGACCTCGCCGAGCGCCTCTGGTTCAACGCCCGCATCCCCGTCTTCCAGACCGCCGGCGGCGCGCTGGTCTCCCAGAAGGGCAACCTCCCGCACCTCGGGCGCGGCGAACGGCGCGAACTCTCGCAGATCGGGATCGGCCAGGGCCGCCTGACCACGACCCCGCTTCACATGGCGATGCTCGTCGCCGCGATCGCCAACG
>JAAZAI010000063.1 GCA_012514445.1 Lentisphaerota bacterium | reverse complement strand
CATCAATATAGCAAAACGGCCGAGACAAGATTACAATTCGACTCGCGCTGCTGGATTCGCGCGATTTGCACGAGAGCTTCGGATCGGGTATGATTGCCATCTGAAATCAGAGACAAAGGAGTCAGATCGTTTTGGAGGAGAATGCCATGGCGTCGACGATGCGATTTGCTGAAGAGGACTGGGCGAGGATCGAGCGCGACTGGACGGCGTGGTGGAACCACGATCTGGGCCGGCCTCTGGTCATGGGCTACACACGGCGGCCGGCGGGTCGCGCGCGACCCGCCTGGTGGGATGGCGTGGGCAAGATTTCGCACGACATCCCCGTCGAGGCCGTGGCCGAGGAGGTGTGGGACGACGTCAGCCGCACGGTGCACCACGGCGATGCCTGGCCGCACGAGTGGATCAACTTCGGCCCCGGCATCGCTGCGGCCTTCCTCGGCGGCGAGGCGCACCCGAGCCCGCAGACGATGTGGTTCTCCCCTGGCCGGTGGCAGGGCGCCGCGTTGCGCGACATCCAGCCCGACTACGACCCGGACAACCGCTGGTGGCGGCGCGTCCAGGATCTGACGCGGGCGTGCGTGGCCGCGTTCGACCGCCGGGCCGTCGTCGGCTTCACCGACATCGGCGGCAACCTCGACATCGCCGCATCCCTGCGCGAGACGCAGCCGCTGCTCATGGACTGCCTCGACGACCCCGAAGGCGTCGACGCGCTCTGCCGCCGCATCACGCCGCTGTGGCTGCGCTACTACCGCGAGCAGTGCGACCTCGTCATGCCCGCGGGGCGCGGCACCTGCGCCTGGGCCGCGCTCTGGAGTCCGAAGCGCACCTACATGCTCCAAAGCGATTTCTCCTACATGATCAGCCCCGCCCAGTTCGAGCGCTGGGTCGCGCCGGACGTCGCCGAATGCTGCCGCCAAATGGAGCACGGCTTCTACCATCTCGACGGCAAGGGCGAACTTCCCCACCTCGACATCCTTCTTGCGATCCCCGAACTGCGCGGCATCCAGTGGATTCCCGGCGATGGCCAGCCCGAGTCCGGCGATCCGCTCTGGTGGCCCGTGCTCCGCCGCATCCGCGCCGCGGGCAAGCTCGTGCAGCTCTACACCTCCGCCGAGTCCGTCCTGCGCATGGCCCGCGAAATGCCGCTCGACGGCTTCGCCATCGACATCGGCTGGGGCGAGGACCGCGACGAGCAAGTCGAGGCCATCCTCGCGGCATGTCGAGGCGCATGAACGGTGGCGGATCGGTCGCGTTCTCTACCGACGACGGGTGCGGCGCCTCCCGCGGCGCTTCAGGTGGCGATGGCCGTCCTCCTCCACCTTGCGGACGGCGACGCAGCGCAGGCTTCCACATTCGTCGCACTGCCAGCGGCCGAACCGGGCGGGGAACAGCCATTTGAGCAGCGTCCAGACGCCCAGCGTGATGACCGTCCAGGCCACGTCGTCCGCCGACGAATAGTAGCGCGGCTGGACGTAGACGCGCTTGCGGCATTGGCGGCAGTAGGCGGCGTGGTCCCAGAGCATGGCGGCGCTTCCCGGCTGCGGCGGTTCAGGCGCGGGACATGAAGCGCCCTGTGCGCGTGTCGACCCGGATGAGCTCGTCGCGCTCGATGTAGTCGGGCACCTGGAGATGCAGGCCGGTCTCGAGCACGGCGTTCTTCGTGCGCGCGGTCGCGGAGGCGCCGCGCGCGGAGGGGTCGCACTCGGCGATCTTCAGCGTGACGGCGGGCGGCAGCTCGATGGCGAGGACCTTGCCGTCGGAAAGCAGCGCGAAAAGCCCCTCCATCTCCTCGACGAGATACGGGATCTGCTCGGCGACGTCCTCCTCCAGCATGACGAACTGGGAGAAGTCCTCGGCGTCCATGAACGTGTACTCGTCGCGTTCGTGGAACAGGTACTGGACGGCGCGCTTCTCGAAGTCGATCGGAGGGTAGGGCTCCTCGCCTTTGACACTGTGGTCGATCTTGGCCTTCGTCACCAAGTTTCGGAAGCGCAGATGGTACATGCTGCTGGCGCCGCGCGCGCT
>JAAZAI010000518.1 GCA_012514445.1 Lentisphaerota bacterium | reverse complement strand
TTCGTGGCGGAGCGTCCACCGCATCTGACGGACATCGCCGTCGTGTTTCCGGCATCGCCCGTGAAGTCGAACCACTTCTGGGTGGCCATCGACAACACGATCAAGCACGCGACGTTTGGCGACCATGCGCTCTCGGTCTGGTACGGCGTCGACAGGCATGAAGACAACCCGGCCTATTGCGCGCTCCGCGAACGCGTCCGCCAAGGAAGCCTGGCGGGCATCCTATTCGTGACCAGCCCGTTCGACTTCGTCAAATCGCCGCTCCTGCTGGAGCGCCCCGCCATTCCGCGAGTCGCCTTCGCCTCGAAATGGCGACATGTCGAAGCCAAGCTCTCCACCATTGAATTCAAGCATGCCTCTTTTGCGGAAAGGGCGGTGGAGAAGCTTGCCCGGAACGGCTGCCGCCGGATGGCCGTCATCACCTATCCCGAGGACCGCCACGAGATCTGGGAGGCCATCGCCGAAAAACATGGCGTCGAACTGCGCCCCTATTGGTACCAAGGCGTGAGCCAGGGCTCCCCCGGAACTGGGCGCAATCTCGCGCGGCTGCTCTTCCGCGAAGGACAGCGCGACCGGCCCGATGCCGTCATCGTCGCCGACGACAATCTGCTCGAGCCGATCACGCTGGGCATCCGCGACGCGAAGATGCGCGTGCCGGGAGACGTGCTCGTCCTGTCGCACTGCAACTTTCCCTGGCCGACCCGGAGCGCAGTTCCCGTGATCCGCCTGGGCTGGGATACGCGGGGCATCCTGGAATCGGCGCTGGACGTGCTGAGGCGCACGCGGGGAGATGCCACCCCGGTGGAATCGATCGTCGATGCCGTTTTCGAAGACGAGCTTTGTTCGAAAGCCACATAACCCAACACGATGGAGAAACAGGATAATGAAAACGAAGAACCAAGCGGCTCGGGTGCTGGCCATCGCCCTGCTGGCCTCCGCTGCGCAAGCGGGAGACGATCCCATGGGCTTTGCTGAATTCGATCAACGTGCGACGGCGGGCGCCCGCTTGAACGTCGCGTTCTTCGGCGCCTCCCTGACGTGGGGGGCGAATTCATCCGATCCGCTCAAGACTTCGTATCGCGCCCGCATGGCGGAAAAGCTTGAGGCCCGCTATCCGGAGGCTCGCTTCAAGTTCATCGACGGCGCCATCGGCGGCACCGGCTCGGATCTCGGCGTGTTCCGGTTGCAGCGCGACTGCCTGGCTTACAAGCCCGATCTCGTGTTCTTGGATTTCACAGCCAACGACGATGTCCGCAATCCCAGGCCGGAACGTCTGTGCGCGTACGAATCCCTCGTCCGGCGGATCGTTGTCGAGGGCCGGTGTCCGTTGGTCGTCGTCGTGTTCCCCTTCAAGTGGGACGCCGTTCCCGGAACCGCCGGCGACATGCCGGGGCGGCTGGCGCACCGCCGGATCGCCGAGGCCTACGGCGCGCCGATCGGGGATGCCATCGTCCACGTGCAAAACCTGACCGCGGCCGATCCCTCGCTGCCCGCGCGGCTCTGGCCGCTGGACGGCGCGCACCCCTGCGACGAGGGCTATGCGCTTTTCGCGGACGCCGCATGGCAGGGGCTGCGCGAAGGCATCGAGAAGAAGCTCGTCTGCAAGGCGCCCGAGGCCATGCTCCACGCGGACACGTACATGACGTGGTCTCGCAACCGGCTCTCGCGGATGAAGAACGTTCCAGATTGCTGGAAGCCCGAGTTGGTCAGCCGTACCTCGGCGTGGTTCGACGGCCTCATGAGCCGTTGGCTCGACGACGTGATGGTCGTCCGCAACTTCACGCTTGAAAAGGACGCGACGTCCGGAAAATCTGTTCGCTCGCCGGTCGACGTCAAGCCGCTTGTCGTGAAGTTTCGCGCGGCCAGCGTTCTGGTCTACGGCGAGGAGACGGTCAAATCGGGCCAGTACCGCGCGATCGTCGACGGCAAGCCGGTGACGATCCCGCAGAAAAACGGGCCCGATCTGGAGACGTTCGACTTGAGTGGCAAGCGCTTTGGCGGCGGCAGGCAGCACTACGCGATGATCGCGACCGGACTCGACGCCCAGGTCGACCATACGCTGGAGATCCATCCCGTTTTCGCGGAGGACGAGGCGCAGGAGCTGCGGCTTGAGAGCATCTGCCTCGCCGGCGGGGAGGCGAAGATCCTGGAATGAACATCGACATCGCCGCGATTCGACAGGCGCTGGACGACCAGCGCTTCGAGACCGCGCGCCGGATGTGCCTGTCCGCCCTGGACAGGCCCCGTCGCGGTCGCTCTGCGCAAGACGTGCGGCTGCTGCTTCACGAGGCCCTCTCCTGCCTGGGCGACATCAAGGCGGCCCAGGGCGTGCTGGAGGATTTTCGCTCCCGCGATCCGGATGAAAGGCTGCATCTGGCGCTGCTGCTCGCCGAGGACTATCACAAGCTTGCGGCATACGATTTCTACAGAGGGTCCGTTGAAAGCGCCCAGGGTTTGACCGGCGACGAGTACGCCGACAAGTATGAAGCCCTTGCGGATCAGGCGTTCTCCTCCGCCATCGCCCTTGCCGACACGCCGATTCGGAAGCAGCGCGTGGCGGCGGTCATGCGCCGCACAAAGCGCCAGTCCCAGGCGGATGCGCTCGCCCCGCTTTCCACCCCGGAGTCCCCGGCGCCCATCATCCCAGCCGGGCGCGGCGCCATCGTCGGGCGGCTGACTTGCGCAGATGGCACGCCCGTGCGGAATGCGACGGTGACGCTCGGATTCCCGCAGGCGGTATCACATCCCGATCCCCGGGGGCATCTCGGGCGCGGCATCGGCGGCGGCATCGAATCCCGCTTCCAAGGCGAACAAACCGTGCGCACCGTCGCGACCGACGATTCGGGCGCCTACCGCCTGGACGATCTGCCGTCCCAGCGCTACCCGTTCCTCGCGGTTTCGCTTGATCCCGAAGCGTTCGATGTCGCCGTGCTTTTTTTCGGTCGTGACCTCGACGTGCCCGCAGGCGGGGAACTCCGCTGCGACGGGGTGGTGGAGGACTGGGCCAGCGCACCGGAAAAGCCCGTCGACAATCCATTCCCGGAGCATCGGACGCTTGAGGGGGCGTCCTGGCGACGCATGGCCGCCTGGACGCTGCGCAATCCGTTCCATTTCGATTTTCCCCGGCAGTTCGTCGCGCTTCCGCATCCCGGTTGCGTCTCGGGTCTTTCGCTGGCCCTTTTCACCTCGGATGCCGTCGGCGAACCGAAACCGGTTCAAACGCTTTCGGACGGAACGCTGGGCTGCTTTCTGGACTTGCCGGAACGGACCGACCGCGTCGTCGCCGTCTATGCGTGCGAATCGAGCCCGGCCGGCGACCCCGCGCCGGGTCCAAGCCGATCGCCGCTCGATTTCCAGTTGGCCGCGGACGGCCTGACGGCGGTGATCGACACCGGGCGGGCGATGTTCCGAATCGCAGCGGGGGAGGGCGTCGAGGCGATTGCCCCCTTGCTGGCGGTGCGCGGCGAGGATGGGCTCTGGCGCGGCGCCGGACGACTTCTTCTGCCCGGACATGTCGCGATCGCGAAGCGGGCGACCACGATTGTGGAGCAGGGCGCGCTGCTCCTCCGCGTGGAGGTCGCGTATGGGTTGTCGACTGGCGAGACCGTGCGCTTCGAGATGACCGCGCATGCCGGCGAAGCCTATCTGCTCGTCCGCGAAACGACGGTGCCGATCGATGGTCTGGCGTTTGAATTCTCCCTGCGCGAATTCATCGGCGGCCGTGGCTTCCTGCATTGGACCCCGGAGCATGGCGGGCGGCACTGGAGCACGCTTGAAGTCCGGAATCTCGAGCTGGCGAGGTTGCAGGAGTCCGTCGCCTGGTGGATCCCCCCGCAAGGGTTCGGGTATGCCATGACGCCGGACGGGCTCGACGCGAAGGACTACGTCGGCGTCTTCACCCGCCGGCGCGGGGAATGGATCGACCGGGCCTTCGAGCGGATCTCCCAGGGCCCCGGCGATGCGAACCGCGAGCTCGACTGGCCTTACCCCGAGATGGTGGGCTCCACGATCTCCATGATCACGGCCCACACGTCAGAAGACGGCGACGCCTGGTTCCGCTTTGCCGGCTTCGACGGCGAACGGCAATGGGGCGTGCTGGTCTCCACGCTCGCGCGAAACGACGGTCCCTACAAGGAACTGTCGTCCGTGCAGCATAAAGTCTCGTCGCCGCGCCTGCAGGACTTCATGACCTGGCGGCTGCACGAGTCCGACAGCCTGCGGCGTCCGATGCTGCTGATGACCCGCGACGAGATTCGCGGACTCCGCCGCAAGCGGCGCGCTCCGGGATTTGCGACCGTGTGGAAGAAGCTCGTCGAGGGCCACCAGCGCGGTCCCTCCCGCGGTCTCCAGGCGTTGCTGG
>JAAZAI010000517.1 GCA_012514445.1 Lentisphaerota bacterium | reverse complement strand
GTGGGATGACTCTCGCTTTCGTCGACCCGACGGCGCGCTCGGAGCCGATCATCCATCGATCGAAATGTGACATTCTACCACACCCCGTCGATTCTGTGGAGCGATTCCGGCTCACCGATTCCGGAGAACCCTGCCGAATCGCTTTTCATCATCGCCGCCGATGTGATATACTGCGCCTGAAAAGGAGACGACAATGAAATTCGGACGCTTCGACGACGCCAACCGCGAGTACGTGATCGACACCCCCCAGACGCCCTATCCCTGGATCAACTACCTCGGCAACGAAAAGTTCTTCTCCCTCATCTCCAACACCGCCGGCGGCTACGCCTTCTACACGGACGCCCGCCTGCGCCGTCTGACGCGCTACCGCTACAACGACGTCCCGCTCGACAACAACGGCCGCTACTTCTACATCAAGGACGGGCGGACGGTCTGGAGCCCGAGCTGGAAGCCCGCGAAGACGCCGCTCGATTCATACGCCTGCCGCCACGGCTTCGGCTACACGAAGTTCGACGCCTCCAAAAACGGCCTCCGCGCGAAGACGCTCTATTTCGTTCCCAACGGCGAAAACGCCGAGGTCCAGATGATCACGCTTGCCAACGAGTCGAAGAAGGCCAAGCGCGTCTCCCTCGTCTCCTTCGTCGAATGGTGCCTCTGGAACGCGCTCGACGACTGCACGAACTTCCAGCGCAATTTCTCCATCGGCGAAGTCGAAGTCCTCGGCGGGGCCATCTACCACAAGACCGAATACCGCGAGCGCCGCAACCACTACGCCTTCTACTCCGTCAACGCGCAGCCCGACGGCTTCGACACGGACCGCGAGACCTTCCTCGGCCTCTACGACAACCTCGACGCCCCGCGCACCGTCGTGGCCGGCGCCAGCGGCAACTCCGTCGCCGACGGATGGTCGCCGATCGCGAGCCACCGACTGAATGTCGCGCTTGAGCCGGGCGAGTCGAAGACGTTCGTCTTCGTCCTCGGCTACGTCGAGAACGAGGACGACGCGAAGTTCGCCGCCAAGCCCGAGCCCGGCCTCCTGCAGACGAACCCCGCGATGCGCACGATCAACAAGGCGAAGGCGATCGAGATGCAGAGGCGCTACGCCACGCCCCGGCAGGTCGAGGCCGCCCTCGCGCAGCTCCAGGACTTCTGGGACGATCTGCTGGCCAACTTCACGCTCAAGACCGGCGACGACAAGCTCGATCGCATGGCCGTGTGGAACCAGTACCAGTGCATCGTCACCTACAACTTCGCCCGCTCCGCCAGCTACTTCGAGAGCGGCATCGGCCGCGGCATCGGCTTCCGTGACACGAGCCAGGACATGCTCGGCGTCGTCCACCAGATCCCCGAACGCGCCCGCGCCCGCCTCTTCGACGTCGCGGCCACGCAGTTCGAGGACGGCAGCGCCTACCACCAGTTCCAGCCGCTCACCAAGCGCGGCAACGCGGATGTCGGCTCGAACTTCAACGACGATCCGCTCTGGCTCGTCCTCGGCGTCGGCGGCTACATCCGCGAGACGGGCGACAAGGATTTCCTCAAGGCGATGGTCCCCTTCGACAACAGCGAGACGAACCAGGCGACGATGTTCGAGCACCTGAAGCGCTCCTTCCGCTACATCACCACCCACATCGGCCCGCATGGCCTTCCGCTCATCGGCCGCGCGGACTGGAACGACTGCCTCAACCTCAACTGCTTCAGCCGCAACCCCAACGACTCCTTCCAGACCTGCACGAACAAGGACGGCGCGAACGCCGAGTCCGTGATGATCGCGCAGATGTTCGTCTACGTCGCACCGGAATACGCCGCGATGTGCCGGATGATGGGCTTCGAGGACGAGGCGCGCTTCGCCGAGAAGGCCGCCGCCAAGATGGCGCGGCAGATCTGCAAGACCGGGTGGGACGGCGAATGGTATCTGCGCGCCTACGACGATTTCGGCAACAAGATCGGCTCCTCGGAATGCGAGGACGGCAAGATCTTCATCGAGACGCAGGGCTTCGGATCGATGGCCCAGATCGGCGCCGAGAAGGGATTCCCCATCAAGGCCCTCGACAGCGTCAAGAAGCACCTCGACACGAAGTACGGGATCGTGCTGCTCGATCCGCCGTACCGCGACTACCACGTCGAACTCGGCGAAGTCTCCTCGTACCCCCCGGGCTACAAGGAGAACGCCGGCATCTTCTGCCACAACAACCCGTGGATCATCATCGGCGAAGTCGCCTCCGGCCGCCCGCAGAACGCCTGGGAGTACTACCGCAAGATCGCCCCCGCCTATCTCGAGGAGATCAGCGAGATCCACCGTCTCGAGCCCTACGTCTACGCGCAGATGATCGCCGGCAAGGCGGCGCGCCGCCACGGCGAGGCCAAGAACAGCTGGCTCACCGGCACGGCCGCGTGGAACTTCGTCGCGCTCTCGCAGTGGATCTGCGGCATCCGCGCCGAACACGAAGGTCTGCGCGTCGAACCTCGCCTGCCCGACCACGTGAAGAAGGCGCGCATCACGCGCCGCTTCCGCGGCTGCGAGTACGTGATCGACGTCGTCAATCGCAAGTCCGACGGCGCGATCGTCCTCAAGCTCGCGGCCGGCAGGGCCAAGCTTGCCGGTACGCGCGTCAAGGCGGCGCGCGGCGTGAATAAGGTGCGCCTCGTCGCCACGGTGGGCTGAGAAATGGACGACACGGACAAGACGTTTCTCATCACGGCGATGCTGCCGGATCGCGTGGGCATCCTGCGCGACATCACCGGCGTGATCTTCCTCCAGGGCGGCAATCTGACCGACCTGCGCCAGACGATCATCGGCGGCGTGTTCTCGCTGAGCTGCGTGGCGGAGTTCAAGGGCGCCCCCGATCCCGCGAAGCTCCGCGCCGCCATCGCCGCGGATCTGCCCGAGAAGGACGCTCAGGTCTGCATCATGCCCTGCGCCGCCGCGACGTTCGACGCGCCGTCCGCCGTCGGCGAGCGCTACGTCGCCGCCGTCTCCGGCCCCGATCGCCCCGGGCGCGTCCACGCCATCGCCGAGATCTTCGCCGCCCATGGCGTCAACGTCGAGGACTGGCGGCACGACCTCTCGGACCGCGACCACGCCCTCACGATCGGCATCGTGACCGTGCCGGACGCCTGCGACGTCCGCCGCCTCCAGCGCGAGCTCTCGGGCAAGCTCGAGCCCTTCGGCATGGCTGTCAGCCTCCGCCACGAGAACATTTTCAGGGCCACGAACGAAGTCGGCCCGATCGACGCGCTGATGAAAGCCGTCCCTAGGGAGTGACCCCATGCTAGACACCTCGGACCTCTCCGCGACCTTGCGGATGATCGGCGAAGAAAACCTCGACGTGCGCACCGTCACGCTCGGCGTGAACCTCAACCGCTGCGCGGGCCAGGATGGCGCCGCCATGGCCGCCGCCGTCTACGATCGCATCTGCCGCGCCGCCGAGCGTCTCGTGCCCGTCGCCAACGACGTCGGCGCCCGCTACGGCGTCGAGATCGTCAACAAGCGCATCGCCGTCTCGCCTTGCTCCATCCTTCTCGAGCCCCACGACGCCGCGACCGGCGTCAAGCTGGCGCAGGCGATGGACCGCGCGTGCGACACGGTCGGCGTCGATCTTCTGGGCGGCTACTCCGCCCTCGTGCAGAAAGGCGTGACCACCGGCGAGCGCGCGCTCATCGACTCGCTCCCCGAGGCGCTCGCCACGACGCGCCACGTCTGCGCCTCCGTGAACATCGGCACGACGAAGGCCGGCATCAACGCGGACGCGGTCTACCTCGTTGCGCAGACGGTCCTGCGCATCGCCGAGGCGTCACGCGACGTGCGCGGCTTCGGCGCCGCCAAGCTGCTCGTCTTCGCCAACCAGCCCGAGGACAACCCGTTCATGGCCGGCGCGATGCTCGGCGCCGGCGAACCCGAGTGCGTGATCAACGTCGGCGTCAGCGGCCCGGGTGTCGTGAAGCGGGCCATCGACCGGCTCTTCGCCGCCAACGGCGACCGGACGCTCGACCAGATCGCGGAGGAGGTCAAGCACACCGCCTACCGCGTCACGCGTGTCGGCGAACTCGTCGGACACGAAGTCGCGCGCCGCCTGGGCATGCGCTTCGGCATCGTGGATCTCGCGCTCGCGCCCACGCCGCGCATCGGCGATTCCGTCGGCGAAATCTACCAGGCGATGGGCATCGCGCGCCTCGGCGCGCCGGGCACCACCGCGGCGGTGATGATGCTCAACGACGCCGTGAAGAAGGGCGGATCCTTCGCCTCCAGCGCGGTGGGCGGCCTTTCCGGCGCCTTCATCCCCGTGATGGAGGACCATGCGATCTCCGACGCCGTCACGCACGGCGATCTCACGCTCGAGAAGCTCGAGGCGATGACGGCGGTCTGCTCGGTCGGCCTCGACATGATCCTGCTGCCCGGCGACACCACCGCCGAGACGCTCGCGGGCATCATTCTCGACGAGGCGGCGATCGGCGTGACGAATCGCAAGACGACCGGGATCCGCATCATACCCGTGCCCGGCGCCAAGCTCGGCGAGCGCGTCGATTTCGGCGGACTCTTCGGCGCAGGCACCGTCACCGCGCCGGCCTGTCCGCACGGCAACGAGGCGTTCGTCCGCCACGGCGGCCACATTCCCGCACCGATCCACAGTCTGAACAATTAGGATAGTGTGTGCCCGCCCGGAGTCTCAGAAAGGGCGAGGGGATTGTGCTGAAGATAATATAGAGCAATAAAAAGGAACTCATCAGGAAGAACCCTCTGAGCGAATGGCGTACAATAGCGGCATTCGATGTGAAAATTCGGTTGTGAAAGGGTGATTCCGATATGAATGGAAGAGAATTGGTTTTAGCTGCGATTCGCGGAGAAAAGACCGAGCGCGTACCTTGGGTCCCGTTTTGCGGCGTTCATTGCGCTTCGCTGATCGGCAAGACGGCCGAGGAGTACCTGAAGAGCGGCGCGCTCATGACCGCCGGCCTGGAGGCTGCCATCGCACGTTACCAGCCGGACGGCATTCCGGTGATCTTCGATCTTCAGCTCGAGGCCGAGATCTTCGGCTGCGGGCTCCATTGGAACCGCGACAATCCGCCCTCCGTGATGACGCATCCGCTTCAGGAAGGCGTGTCGCTCGATTCGCTGGCGCCGCCCACGGCCGGGCAGGGGCGCATCCCGGAGGTCGTCGCGACCATCCGCGCGCTGCGCGCCGCGCATCCGGAGCTGGCGCTCTACGGGCTGATAACGGGGCCGTTCACGCTGGCGCTGCATCTGCTCGGCACGGACATCTTCATGCAGATGTTCGACGATCCCGATGCCGTGAAGCGCCTGCTCGCCTTCGGCGCGAAGGTCGGCAAGGCGATGAGCCGGATCTATCTCGAGGCCGGATGCGACGTCATCGCTGTCGTCGATCCCATGACGAGCCAAATCGGACCTGAGCAGTTCGTCGAGTTCTGCACCGAGCCGCTGCGCGGGGTGTTCGAGCACGTCCGCGACTGCGGCGGCCTCGGCTCTCTCTTCGTCTGCGGCCATGCTCAGAAGAACATCGAAGTCATGGCCGATACGCATTGCGACAACATCTCCATCGACGAGAACATCCCGCTCGACTACGTCCGCGACATCTGCCGCGCGCGGGGCATCAGCTTCGGCGGCAATCTCCAGCTCACCGTCGTGATGCTTCTCGGAGACGAGCGCGCGAACCAGATCAACGCGGTCCAGTGCCTGGACGTCGCCGGCGACGCGGGCGGATTCATCCTGGCGCCCGGCTGCGACATTCCCTTCGCCACGCCCTCCGCCAACATCGCGGCGGTCGGCGCGGTCGCCCGCGACCCGTACGTCCGGGACATCGCCCGGCATCTCGCCGCGGTCCCTGCTGAGCTTTCCATCGCCAAGGTGGACTTGTCCGGTCACGTCGTGCCCGACAAGCTGAAAATCGACATCGTCACGCTCGACTCCCTCGGCTGCGCTCCCTGTCAGTACATGGTCGCGGCGGCGCGGTCCGCCGCCGAGCGCTACGGTGACGCGGTGGCGATCGCGGAGCACAAGATCAAAGTCCGCGACGGTCTGGCGATGATGGCCGCGCTGGGCGTCCGGAACATCCCCACGCTGTGCATGGATGGCGAGATCGTCTTCGTCTCGGCGATTCCGAGTCACAAGGCGCTCGCTGAGGCGATCGAGGAGCGGCTGCGCGCCAAGGGGCTGAGATGAGGCCATGATCGACGTTGTGCTCTTCG
>JAAZAI010000516.1 GCA_012514445.1 Lentisphaerota bacterium | reverse complement strand
GGGCTTGCGGACGATGGGATGCGCCATTTCCACGGGGCGTAGAGGCGCCGCTGCGGGCGCACGGTTTCAGATCGGCAGCACGCACAGGCAAATGCGACACGCTCCGCAACCCCAGAAACTGACCGGGTACCCCTACTCCATCGCCGCGAGCATGGGCAGGACGTGCCGGGCGAGGTCGGCGCGCGGCAGGGTCTTGAGGTCCTCGAACCGGATGGCCTTGTCGACCGTGAACTTGCCTGACTGCGTGCGCCGCAGCGACGCCAGATGGCCGCCGCAGCCGAGCTTCTCCCCCACGTCGTGGCAGAGCGTCCGTACGTAGGTCCCCTTGGTGCACTTGATCTCGATCCGGCTGTCGGGGATGCCGAATTCGACGACCTGGAAGCGGTAGATGTGCACGAGCCGCGGCTGGCGCTCCACCACCTCGCCCTTGCGCGCGAGCTTGTAGAGCGGAACGCCGTCCTTCTTCAACGCGGAGACCATCGGCGGCGTCTGGTAGATGTCGCCGGTCAGCGTGGCAATGGCCGCGCGCAGCGCCTCCTCCGTCACGCCCGAAGGATCGGAGCCCGAGACGCGCTCGCCCTCGGCGTCCTGCGTCGTCGTGGAAGAGCCCAGGCGCATCACGCCTTCGTAGACCTTGTCGCCGCCCATGACGCGCTCGGAGAGCTTGGTGGCCTTGCCGAGCAGCAGCACGAGCAGGCCGGTGGCCGAGGGGTCGAGCGTGCCGCCATGGCCCGCCTTCTCGATCTTGAACATCTTGCGCACGGCGTTGACGACGTCGTGGGAGGTCATGCCCGAGGGCTTGTCGACGAGCAGAATGCCGTCGGGGTCCGGGGCGCGGGAAAAAGAAGGTTGCGGGGAATACGTGGGCATGGGGCTTCCTGACGGGGCGGGGATTGAGGTGGCGGGGCGGGGGGCGAGCTAGTCGGGGACGCGGGTGATGCGGGCGCCGAGCTCGGAGAGCGCCCGCTCGACGGGTTCGTAGCCGCGGTCGATGCTCTCGGCGTTGGCGATCGTCGTGACGCCTTCGGCGCAGAGGCCGGCGACGAGCAGCGCCATGCCCGCGCGGATGTCCGGACTGAGCATCTTGGCGCCGCGCAGGCGGGAGACGCCCCGGACGACGACGCGGTGCGGGTCGCACTGCACGATCTGGGCGCCCATGTTGATGAGGCTGTCCACGAAATACATCCGGCTCTCGAACATCTTCTCGAAGAAGAGCACGATGCCGTCGGCCTGCGTGGCGAGCACGAGCAGCACGCTGAGCAGGTCCGTCGGCGTCTGCGGCCAGATGCCGTCCTCGATCTTCGCGATCGCGCCGGACATCTCGGGCGCGATGCGCAGCTCCACGCCGCGCGAGTCGAACGTCAGCGCGCCGGCGGCGTCGCGCGTCCACGTCACGCCGAGGCGGGCGAACGGACGCTTGAGGATCTCGAAGTCGTGCTCGAGCGTCTCGTCGATCACGATGCTGCCGTGCGTGGCGGCGGCGGCGGCGATGAAGCTGGCGGACTCGATGGCGTCGGGGCTGACCCGGACGGAGGCGCCGTGCAGCGCGTCCACGCCGTCCACGACGAGCAGGTTCGTCCCGATGCCCGAGATGCTGGCGCCCATGCTGCGAAGCATCCGGCACAGATCCTGGACGTGCGGTTCACACGCGGCATTGAAGATCTCGGTGCGGCCCTTGGCCAGCGTCGCGGCCATGACGATGTTCTCGGTGGCGGTGACGCTCGCCTCGTCGAGGATCATCTTGGCGCCGCGCAGGCCCGCGGGGGCGCTGAAGACGTAGGGCGCGCGCGTTGGATCGACCAGGACGCCGAGGTTGCGGAGCCCTTCGAAATGCGTGTCGAGACGGCGGCGGCCGATCACGTCGCCGCCCGGCGGCGGGAGGACGACGGCGCCGGTCTTCGCGACGAGCGGGCCGGCGAAGAGGATGGACGTGCGGATGCGGTTGCAGAGGTCCTCGGAGAGCGACGTCTTGCGAAGGGTGCGCGGATCGATGGTCACCTTGCGCGCCACGCGGTCGAAGGACACGCTCGCGCCGAGCTCGGCGACGAGCTCGAGCATCACGGAGACGTCGCGGATGAGCGGCAGGTTGGCGATCTCGACCGGCGAGTCGGCGAGCAGGGACGCCGCGATCATGGGGAGCGCGGCGTTCTTGTTGCCGGGGCTGTAGTGGCGGCCGGCGATAGGCACGCCGCCTTCGATGATGAATTTGGACATGGCGGTGAAGGGGCTGGGGCGGCGCCGGTCGCGCCCGTCTCAGGTCGTCGTTCCGGATGGCCGCGTGAAGAGGCGCTAGGCGAAGGTTTGGCAGAAGGCCTTGAAGCGGCGCATCCCCTCCTCGATCTCCTCCATGCCGCACGCATAGGAGAAGCGGAGGTTGTCCGGAGCGCCGAACGAGAGGCCCGGCACCGCGGCGACGTGCTGCTCCTCGATGAGGCGCTGCGCGAATTCGCGCGAGTCGAGGCCGAAGGCGCCGATGTTGGGAAAGATGTAGAAGGCGCCCATGGGGCGGCGGCAGACGACGCCCTTGATCTGGGCCATCAACTCGAAGATGCGCTGGTTGCGCGCCTCGAAGGCGGCGAGCATCGGCTGGATCTCGTCCTCCACGCCGCGGAGCGCGTGCAGCGCGCCGAATTGGGCAAAAGTCGCCGGGGCGGATGCCATGTGGCTCTGCACCGTCTCCATCGCGCGGATGATCTCGCTCGGGCCGGCGGCGTAGCCGATGCGCCAGCCGGTCATCGCGTAGGCCTTGGAGACCCCGTTGACCGTGAGCGTCTTGCGGAAGATCTCGGGCGAGAGCGCCGCCACGCTGACGAAGCGCTCGCCGCCGTAGACCATGCGCTCGTAGATTTCGTCGGAGATGATCCACACGTCGTGCTTGACGCAGATGTCCGCGAACGCCTTCAATTCCTCGGGCTTGTAGACGAGACCGGTCGGATTCGACGGGCTGTTGAGCACCACCGCCACCGTCTTCGGCGTGATGGCCTCCTCGAGCTGCCGCGGGGTGATGCGGAAGCCGGCGAGATCGTCGCCCTTCACGAAGACCGGCGTGCCGCCCGCGAGACGGACCATCTCGGGATAGCTCAGCCAGTAGGGCGCGGGGATGACGACTTCGTCGCCGGGGTTGAGCAGCGCCATGAACGCGGTGGAGAGCGACATCTTGCCACCGCCGCCGACGATCACGTCGTTCTCGGAATACGTCAGGCCGTTCTCGCGCTTGAGCTTCTCGGCGATGGCCTTGCACAGCGCCGGAAGGCCGCGCGCGGGCGTGTACTTCGTCTGACCTTGCGCCAGCGCCTGCGCCGCGGCCTCCTTGATGCTCGCCGGCGTGTCGAAATCGGGTTCCCCGGCCGCGAAGTTACAGACCTTGATCCCGTCGGCGGCCAGCTTCTTGGCCTTGGCCGCGATCGCCAGGGTGTCGGAGGGACGGATGTCCTGGAGCGCTCTATTCATAGCAGTATTTCTTGATGAAGGGCGACATGTTGTCGCCAAAGATGTCGATGATCGCCATTTCCCGTTTGGCGTTTTCAGGCGAGTCGGAGGCATGGGCGGCGTTGACCATGACGTTCGTCCCGAACTCCCGACGGATGGAGCCGGGACGCGCCTTGAGGGGATCCGTGGCGCCGAGGATGTCGCGGATCTTGGCGACCGCGTTCTCGCCCTCGTAGATCAGCGCGAGACTGTCCGCGCCCGCGCGGAAGGCCTTCTCGCTCTCGAGCACCGCGGAGGGCTTGTAGCCCGTCATGAACTCCACGATCAGCTCGAACTGCGCCCGGGCGAACTTCGACGCGATCGTTCGGCAGAGCGGCTCCGCCTCCGCCTCGGTCACCTCGACGCCCAGTTCGCGCGCAGCGGCGGCGGCCACGCGGGCCGCGCCGAACACGGGGAACTTCGCCTCGAGCGACTGCACCACGGGACCGTAGAACCGCTCCGCCTGCGCGACGGTCATCGCGAATTTCTTGACCGCGACGATCCGAAGCCCCGAGGACGAGAACAAGTCGATGATGTTGCCCACGCGCAGCGACGGGCGCTGGAAGTTGTCCGGCTTGAGCATGACGAGCGTCTGTTCCAGCCCGTGCGTGTTGACGAGACCGGAATCCGTCGGAATGTGCTCGCAGATGATGCGCAGCGTCCTTTCGACGAATTCCTTCGTCGGCCCGACGAGCACGGCCGGCTCGAAGTACGTGACCTTGCCCGAGGCGTCCTGGATGTAGTCGCCGTACGTCTCGCGGACGGTCTGGCCGCAGCCCCACCGCAGCGTGACGCTGCCCGTCACCTCCCAGATTTTACGGATCGCGTCCTCGCCCTCGAAGAGCAGGCACATGCAGCGGTGCGGCCGCCCCGTGGGCTTGTTCGGCGCGTACTCCTTCATCACGTAGTCGGCGATCAGCTTGTCGATCTCCGGCACGCCGTCGCAGCGGTTGCGGACCTCGGCCGCGTAGCGCTCCGCCATCGTCCGGCTGGGGCCGAACATCCTCGCGGAGACGAGGCGGAGGTCCGTCCGGCTGAGATAGCGGGACAGGATGCCGCCCGTCCGGGATTTACGGATGGAATACGGGTTGATCAGGACATACGCCAGTTCGTTCATGGACGACTCCTCGCTTGCAAGAAACCGACCGGGCGCCCCGGGATGTCCGGGGCGTGGGGCAGGACTCCCCGCGGAACTATTCCTCGGCCTGGGCCATCAGCTCGTCGCTGATGTCCGCGTCGTGGTAGACGTTCTGGACGTCTTCGTTGTCCTCGAGCGCCTCGACGAACTTGAGCAGCGCCTTGACCTTCGCCAGATCGGTGACCTCCTTCTGGGTCATGGGGAGGAAGGCGATTTCGGAGCTGACCGCGGGGATCTGGGCGTTCTCGAGCGCCGTCGCCACCGCCTGGTAGGCGGAAGGCTGGGTGAGAATCTCGTAGCCCTCGTCGTCGGTGACCAGATCGTCGGCGCCGGCCTCGAGGACGATCTCCATGAGCTTGTCCTCCTCGGCGGCGGTCTTCTCGACGATGATCTGTCCGCGGCGCTCGAAGTTGCGGGACACCGAGCCGCGGGCCGCGAATTCGGAGTTGTTGCGCTTGAAGACGTGGCCGACCTCGGCCGCCGCGCGGTTCTTGTTGTCGGTGAGCACGTTGACCACGAGCCCGATGCCGCCGGCGGCGTAGCCCTCGTAGGTGATCTCCTCGAGCGCCTCGGCCACGATCTCGCCGGTGCCCTTCTTGATCGCCTTGTCGATGTTGTCGCTGGGCATGTTGATGCCCTTCGCCTTCTGGATCAGCGTGCGGAGGGTGGGGTTGCTCCCGGGATTGCCGTTCGTCTTGGCGGCGATCGTGATCTCCTTGGCGAGCTTGCTGAACATCTTGCCGCGCTTGGCGTCGGCCGCTCCCTTTTTATGCTTGATCGTCGCCCATTTACTGTGACCGCTCATCTTGTTCTTCCTTGTCTGGCGGTTTTGGCCGCCTGTTGCTTTCGCCCCGCCTCATCGCGGGTCGCTGATGTTGTTGTTTTCCGTTTGCTAAAGGCACGCCTGTGCGCATCGCCCCGCCCCGGCGACGCCAGCCCCGGGCAGCATGTCGCAGCCCAGAAGCCCGTCGTCCGGCGCGCAGGCGCCAAATTCCTGAACCCATCCGTTCTCAAACCCGAGTCGTTCGACCGCCTCCGTGACGCGCGCGTATTCCGCCTCCGTCACGACGCGGTTCCATCCGTCTCGCGCGGCCGCCGCGTGGACGGGCGTGTACTGCGACATCACGCTGAGGTGCACGTCCGTCCCGATCGTCCCGGCCATCCATTCGAGGTTCGCGACCGCCTCGGCCTCGCGCCCCGGGAGCACGAGGATCCGCACGATCACCCCGCCGGTCGTGAGCCCGTCAGCATCGAGGCGCAGCGGCCCCACATGGTCCCACGCCCAGCGCAGGAAATTCCGCGCATGCGCGGGATAGTCCGGGGCGGCCGATCCTTCGCGGGCGATCGCCGGCGTCGCATAGCGCAGATCCGTCAGCACCACGTCCATCAAATCCCGATAGGCCTCGGCAATGTCGACGCGCTCATAGCCGCTCGTGTTGTAGACGAAGGGGAGCGCCGCGCCGCGCCGCCGCGCCCGCGCGGCCGCTTCGCGGATGAACGGCAGCCAAGGCCCCGGCGTGACGAGGTTCCAGTTGTGGCACCCCGCCTCGGCCATCTCCACGAGAATCGCCGTCAGGCCGTCCACGCCCACCTCGTCCCCCGCCCCGCCGGCGCTCCAGGGGTGGTTCTGGCAGTACAGACAGCCCAGCGTGCAGTGTGAAAAAAAAACCGCCCCGGATCCGTTGACGCCGGATAGAGGCGGTTCTTCTCCATGATGCGGTCCCCAG
>JAAZAI010000515.1 GCA_012514445.1 Lentisphaerota bacterium | reverse complement strand
GCCTCGTGATCTAGATTACAATCGCCGTCGCCGACCTGCCCCGGGAGGCTAGCTAACCTCTCGGGGCGCTTTCCGATTCTCACCGGAAAACGACATCAATATAGCAAAACGGCTGAGACAAGATTACGGTGGCACGATCTCGGAGCCGAATCAGGGCACCGGCCTGGATTTTCCCTGACGTGCTCCATCGGTCTCCGCAAGCAGGTGGGGCGACGCCGTCCGCCAAGGTTACGCGCAGCAGGGTGGGGGCGCGATCTCCGAGCGCGCCGCCTTCGGGCGCCGCCGCCGTCCGCCTCGGCAAGGTGAGGCTGCGCGACGAACTGCCCAACTCAGGGAATCGCCCATACGACGGGGCTTGCCGGGCTTGTCCTCGGATGTCGGTCATACACCCCCCCCCGTATGGATAACCGACAAGTCTGAACCCTGAACCCTGGCTCCTGACCCCTGGGGTGCGGCAGCCCTGTTGACGCCCCCCCTGTTTTGGCTTGATTCCTCAGGCGATGCGTGCGAACCTTATCGACATACGCCATGAAAACATTACTCACCCGTTGTTTCGCCCTTGCGGCGCTGGCCGCTTGTGTTCAAGGCTGCTGCTCGACCCGAACCCCCGCGGAGGCGAAGCCCGTCTCCGTCGAGCTCGTCCGATCCGGCCGGAGCTGGGACGGCGCGATCCTGCCGCCCTATCCCGCAGATCCGCCGGAGCTGCGCATCCTCCGCATCGCGATCCCCGCAGGCGCCCGCCTCCCGGACCACCGGCACCCCGTGATCAACGCCGGCGTGCTTACGCGCGGCTCCCTGAACGTGGTCGCCGAAAACGGGCAGACGCTCGAACTCAAGGCGGGCGACCCGATCATCGAAGTGGTCGACACCTGGCACTACGGCTACAACCCCGGCAAGACGGAGGCTGAAATCGTCGTCTTCTACGTCGGCGACACCAACGCCCCCATCACCGAATACAAACCCGTGACATGCCGTTGACGATCCACTGGAGCGACTGCCTGGAGAAGCTGGCCGAGACGATGTTCGCCCAGCCGGCGGCGGTCGCAGACCCCTTCGCGGTCGAGGGCGTCGTCGTGGGCGGCGCCGTGATCGAAGGCTGGCTGAAGCAGCGCTACCTGCTCGACCGCCCCGCCGGCGGGCGGGCGCGCCCGCTGCTCGCCAACTGCGAGTTCGTCCCGCTCCATCCATTCGTCAACGACTGGCTCGCCAAGGCCGTCGAAGGCACGCCGCTCGGCCGCCGCGATCCGTCCAGCCACCCCTACTCGAAGGGCGTGCTCCAATGGCGCGTCTACGGCCTGCTCCAGGCGGACCCGGCCCGCTTCGCCCCGCTCGCCCGCTACGTCGGCGACAACGCCCAGGCCGCGGACCGCCGCCGCTGGGGCCTCGCCGGCAAGCTGGCGCAGCTCTTCGACGACTACCAGAACTACCGCCCCGACATGCTCGCCGCCTGGCGGGCGGGCCGTCCCTGCGGCGACGGCGACCCGGACCTCGCGTGGCAGGCCGACCTGTGGCGCGCGCTGCTCGCCGAGCATCCTCGCTCGTATGTGGACGAGTTCCTCGAGATCAAGTGCGCCGGCCTCCTCCGCGCCAGCGGGATCGACCGGCGATACCGCCGCCTTTCGGTCTTCCACGTATCCGCCATGCCGAAGGCGTATCTCGATTTCTTCGCCGAGATCGCGAAGCTCCTTCCCGTCTCCCTCTACTGCTTCAACCCCTCGCGGGCGTTCTGGATAGACGACCCCACCGTGAAGGGCTATCTGCGCGAGCTCGCCCGCAGCGGCGAGGCGCCGATCTGGATGGAGCCGCCGCATCCGCTCCTCAACGGCTTCGGACGTGGCGCGCAGGCGTTCTTGGCCGATGTCGTCGACTGGGTCGAGGGCCAGGTGAACGAGGATGCCTGGGGCGACGATGACGACGCCACCCTCCTGCGGCAGGTCCAGCGCGGCATTCGCGACCAGGACGCCCGCGCCGAGGATCCCGCGCTCCGCGACGAGTCGATCCAGCTCCACGCCTGCCACGGGGCGATGCGGGAGGCGCAGGTGGCGCGCGATCTGATCCTCGCCTGGTTCGAGGCGCACCCCGAGAGCGAGCCGCGCGACGTGCAGGTGCTCGTGGCGGACTTCGAGACGTACGCGCCCTTCATCGAATCCGTCTTCCGCGTCGGCGATCCGGGCGCGATCCCGCCCTGCGTCATGAGCCGCCGCCCCGCCATCGGCGCCGGCGCCGTCGGCGCGGCGTTCATCCGCCTGCTCCACCTCGCCGAAAGCCGCATGACCGCGCCCGAGATCATGGCGCTGCTGGAGCTCGATCCCGTGCGCGAAGCTTACGGCCTCTCGATCGCCGATGCGCAGGCCCTGCGCCGCCGCGTCGCCGAGGCGGGCGTGCGCTGGGGCGCCGATGGCGACCACGTGACGCGGCTGCTCGGGCGGGACGGCGCGCCGGACACGGTGACGTGGCGGCGCGGACTCGACCGCCTGCTCGCCGGCTGGGCGCACGGTCGCGGCGATGCGGGCGACGACGATGGCGCGCTGATCGACGCCGGGGCGCTGGGGCGCCTGCTCGCCGCCGACGCGGTCGAGGGCGACGCGGCGCTGCACGTCGGCGTCCTGGGCCAGTTCTTCGACGACCTCTGCGAGACGGCCGAAGCGCTGTTGCGCCCGCGCCGGGCCTCCGCCTGGCGCGACCGGCTGACGGCGCTGCTCGACACGTTCTTCCGTTCGACGGAAAGCTCCTTCCAGGCGATCGCCGAAATCCGCCGCGCCATCCGCACGGCGGGCGATGCGGCGGCGATCGCGGGCGATCCGACGATACCCGGCGACGTGATCGCGGCGGCGGTGGAGGCGGAGCTCGGCGGCATGGCGGCGGCCGGCAACTGCGCTGCGAACGCCGTGCTCTTCGCGCCGCTTCAGACGCTGCAGCCCACGCCCCGCCGGCTGCTCGTGATGATGGGCCTCAACGAAGGCGTCTTCCCACGTCCGGACAATCGCGCGGACTTCGACTTGCTCGGGCGCCATCCGCGCCCCGGCGACCGTTCGCTGCGGCGCGAGGACCGGCTGGCCTTCCTCGAAGCCCTGATGTGCGCGCGCGACCGCCTCGTCATCACCTACACCGGCCGCAACATCGCGGACAACGCCAGGATTCCGCCGTCGCCGGCCGTCACGGAGCTCCTGCAGCATCTCGGCGATCGCGTCGAGACGACGGAGCATCGCCTGCACGCCTTCCATCCCGACTATTTCTCCGGGGCCGGCGCGCTGCGCTCCTTTTCCAAGGCGGACTACGCCGCCGCGGCCGCGCTCGCAGCCAAGTCGCGCACGGGCGCGACGTCCGAAGCGCCTCGCGAGGCGACCGCGCCGCCGACGCCGGTCGCGCTCGACGACGAAGCGCGACAGCTCACGCTTGAGGATCTGGCGTGGTTCTTCGCCAATCCCGCGCAGAGCTTCTACACGCAGATTCTGCAGGCGCGCCTCGACGATCCGACGAAGGATCGTCTCGCCGACAGCGAATGCTTCGTGCTGGACAAGCTCGAGGAGTATCAGGTCAACCAATCCCTGATCCGCGCTCTGCTGGACGCGGATGGCGCGGAGCCGGGCGACGCCGTCTTCATCGAACTCCAGGAGCGGACGATGATTCCGCTGGGGCTTGCCGGCATCGCGGAGGCGCGCCGTCATTTCGACGTTTTGCAAGGACAGCTCGGGGCAGCATCGAAGGCGGTGGGGCTTCCGTACCTGGTGCTGCTCCGCCAGCTTCGCGACATCGAGCGGACGCCCGTCCGCGTCGCCGTCGGCCGACATGAAGTCTCGGGGGGCATTTCACTGCTGCATTGCAACGGGCGGGACTTCGCCATTCATTTCCATTTCGCCACACTCAAGCCCAAGCGGATGGCGCAGGCATGGATCTCCCATCTCGCGGGCCATGCGGCGGGACTCCGCTTCACGAGCGTCCTGATCGGCAAGAACGGCGGAAAAATGGAGGAGGTGGTCATGCCGCCGCTGGACGCCGCCACGGCATTGCGAATCCTCGGCGAGTTGCTCGCGCTCTACGACGAAGGCCAGGCGCATGCACTGCCCTTCGCCCCGGCGAGTTCGCTGGCGTATGCGAAGGCGATGCGCCCCAAGCCGCCGAAGAAGCCGAAGAAGGGCGAAATGCCCGCCGCGCCCGTCATGCCCACGGAGGCGGACGGTCGAGCTGCCGCCGCCAAAGCGTGGGCGGCCTTCGTCGGAGCTGAAGGCGGAGACCGCTACCTCAAGGCCGTCTGGGGCGACGCGGGGCCGATGGCCCATCCCGATTTCGACCGCGTGGCGACGACGTTCTGGACGCCGCTCCTCGATGCCCAGGCGGGCGGAGAAGGAGGCGCCGCATGAATTTCTCGGAGCAGATCGTCGCGCCGGACTTCGCGATGCCGGGCATGCACCTCGTCGCCGCCAGCGCGGGCACGGGCAAGACGTACAGCATCCAGACGCTCTACCTGCGGCTGGTCATGGTCGAAGGGCTGGCGGTCCAGCAGATCCTCGTCGTCACGTTCACCAAGGCCGCCACGAAGGAGCTGAAGGAGCGCCTGCAGAAGGTGCTGCGCGAAGCGCTCGATTTCCAGAACGGCGCGACGCCGAAGCCCGATGAACGCATCGTCGAGATGGCCGCGCTGGCGGAGGCGAAGGCGGTCGACCGCAAGATGGCGGTGTCCCGCCTGGCCCAGGCGCTGCTGGACTTCGACCTCGCGGCCATCTACACGATCCACGGCTTCTGCCAGCGCATGCTCGGCCGCTTCGCCTTTGAAACCGGTCAGCCCTTCGACGCCGAGCCCAGCGAGGCCTCCGATGCCGAAATCGTCGAGCGCTGCCGCGACTGGTGGCGGGCGAACGTCGTCGCGGCCGGCGCCGCGCAGCCCGGCTTCGGCCTGACGCAGCTCGTGCTCTTCGCGAAACGCCTCGTCGCCAAGCCCGACGCGGTGCTCGACGACGCCGGGCCCCTCGCCCAGGCGGCCGAGGCCATCGCGCGCGACTACCGGGCGGGGCGGGCTGCGTCGCGCAGCGTCACCTTCGACGACTACCTGCTCAACTTGCGCCAGGCGCTTCGCGAAGACGGCCCCGAGGGCCCGTTGCACGCGGCGCTGCGCACGGAGTTCCACGCGGCGCTCATCGACGAGTTCCAGGACACGGACCCGATCCAATGGGGCATCTTCAGCAACCTCTTCGGCGACCGCTCCGACGTGCCGTGCTTCCTGGTCGGCGACCCCAAGCAGGCCATCTATCGCTTTCGCAACGGCGACATCGAGACGTATGTGCACGCGACGCGCGGCATCGCGGCCGAGGCGCGCCACGAGCTCGACACGAACTACCGCTCGGAGTCGCGGCTCATCGCCGCCGTCAACCAGATCTTCATGGACCGTCCCCGCAATGGCGCGGAGCGCACTTTCGGACATCCGGCGATCCCCTACGACAAGCCGCTGAAGGCGCATGGCAAGAAACCCGCCGAGGCGTTGACCGTCGGCGGAGCGCCCGACGACCAGCCGCTCAAGCTCTGGTTTGTTCCTTATCTGGCGAAACGCGGCCCCGTTCCCGGCGCTTCTTCTGAGACGGCACAGGAGACCTACCGGATCGTGGCGGCCGGCATCGCCGAAATCCTCGGCGACACCGCGGTGCGCATCGCCGGCGCCCCCGTGCGCCCCGGGCAGATCGCCGTGCTCGTGCACACCCACCTGGAGGCGGAATGGATCGCGGACGAACTGCGCCATCTGGGCATCCCCAGCATCCGCCAGGGAACGGGCAGCGTCTGGAAAACCGAGGAGGCGTACCTCCTCTGGCTGCTGTTCAAGGCCGTGCTCGAGCCTCGGGACGGCGGTTCGCTGCGCGGCATCCTGCTCTCTCCGTGGATCGGATTGTCCGCCGCGGACGTCATCGCCCTCAACATCGGCGAAGCGCGGCCGTTCCCCGCGCCGGAGGACGCACCGCGAGCGATCGAGGACTGGGTCGTTCTCTTCGAAGCCTGGCGCGAGACGTGGCGGCGCCGCGGGTTCCCGGCGATGTTCGCGCAGGCGTCCGAGGCGCTCGGGCTGCGGGCGCGCCTGGCGGTGCTTCCGGACGGGCTCCGCCGCCTCGCCAACGTCGCGCACCTCGTCGAACGGATCCAATGCGAGATCGCGAAAGAACGCAAGTCGCCCGAGGCCGCGCTCGCCTGGATCCAGGACATGATGTCGCCCGACGCCTTCGGCGATGACGATGTGCTGCGGATGGAGTCCGACGACGACGCCGTGCGGATCATGACCGTCTTCGCCAGCAAGGGCCTCGAATTCCCCATCGTCTTCGCGCCGACGCTCTACATGCTCAAATCCAAGGGCGGAGGCGGCCTCTACGAATACCACGACCCCGTCACCGGCGCGCTCCACATCACGTCCGACGCGACCGCCGGCGATGCGCCCGAGAAGGCCGAGGTCGGCGTCGAGCATCTGCGCCACATCTACGTCGCCCTGACGCGGGCCGTCCACCGCACCGTTCTCTTCTCGCTCCACCCCGAACAGTTCGTCAGCGCCGACTCGCCGTTGACTCGCCTGCTCGGGGACGCGATCGAGCCCCCCGAAAAGGCCGATGCCGCATTCGCCGCCGTGACGGGCGAGCCCGCCGCCGTGGCGGTGGTCGACCGGCGGGCCGGGCTCGAAGGCCGAGCCTTCCAGCCGCCGACGTTCTCGGTGGACGCTCTGCCGGAAATGCCGAAGATGGATTGCTCCCGCGGCCACGGCAGCTTCTCCTCGCTGGTGCCGCACGCCGAGGGCGGGAGCCCGGCTCCCGTCTCGCTGGCGCCCGATGCCGCGAGGAACCGCGACGGCGAGACCGGGGCGGAGGATTCCGCAACGGCTTCGGACGACGCCCCGTCCGACGGCATCTTCGCCTTTCCCGCCGGAGCCAAGACGGGCACGTGCTGGCACGAGATCTTCGAGGAGATACCCTTCGGCATCGGCGATGGGCCGCTCCGCGAGGTCGTCGCCGAGAAGCTCGACGCCTACGGCTTCCTCGCCAAAGCCGATGAAGCCGAAGGGCGCCGCGAGGCGACGTTCGGCATGGTTCGCCGCGTCCTCGACTGCATGCTGCCCTCCGAGAATGGCGCACGCGGCGGATTCGCGCTCAGGGTGGTTGCCGACGCCGACCGTATCTCTGAATGGGAATTCAACTTCCCGACGCTGCCGGACCGGCGGACGACGGCGCTCAAGGCGGCCATCGCGCGCCAGGATCGCTACCGGAGTTTCACGGACGCCGTGGCCGACTGGGACCGGGCCATCCCCGGCGGGTACCTGACCGGCTTTCTCGACCTGCTCTTCCGCCACGACGGGCGCTACTACATCGTCGACTGGAAGTCCAACCGCCGGGGCGGCAGGCCGGCGGATTTCGACGCGGCCGGCGTGCGCGAGGAAATGTCCGGCCACGGCTACTGGCTGCAATTTCTGATCTACACGGTCGCGGTGCACCAGCATCTGAAGGCGACGCTGCCCGGCTATGACTACGACCGCCATTTCGGCGGCGTGTACTACCTCTTCCTGCGCGGCGTCGACGGCAGGGGCGGGGGCGTCTACGCCGACCGTCCCCCGCTGGCCCTCGTCGAGGAGCTCTCGAGGATACTGGGGGATTTCGGATGAGCATGGATCGAATCAAGGCTCTGCAGCGCCGCGGCTGTCTCCGGCCGCTGGACGTGCAGTTGGCGGGGCTGGCCGACCGGATCGTCGACGGCGCCGAATCGCCGCTGCTGCTTGCCGTCGCCCTCGCCAGCCGCGCCGTCGAGGACGGCCATGCGTGCATCGACCTCGCGGACTGCGCGGGGCGGCGATGGCGGGATCTCGGCGGGGCCGAGATCGCCGACGAGGCACCGCTGCCGACGTGGGAACTGTGGCGCGAGCACCTCCAGGGCGCCGCCGCGCGCCGCGTCGTCGGCGGGGGCGAAGACCGCGAGACCCTGCTGGTGCTCGACGGCAGCCGCCTCTATCTGCGTCGCTACTGGCGCTACGAGCGCATCGTGGAGGAGCGCATACGGGCGCTGGCCGCGCCGAGGGCGGGCTATTCGCAGTATGGCCAACAGAGGGGAGAACCTGTAGCCGGGGTCGATGACCCCGGTTCGGTCCGGCCTCCCCGAGGCCGGCTACAGGATGATGACGCCCCTCTTGCGAATTGCCGGCCACGGACAGAACGGTATTTTGAAACGTTATTGTTCAAATATTTCCCAGACGATCCGCGCCATCCGGAGGCCGTCGCGCAGCAACGGCAGGCGGCGCGCAACGCCGTCTCCCGCGGCCTCGCCATCCTCAGCGGCGGTCCGGGCACGGGCAAGACCTATGCGCTTGCCCGGATCGTCGCGATGCTCGCGGAGCTGCACCAGCGCAACGGCGGCGCGCTCGCCGTGCGCATCGCCGCGCCGACGGGCAAGGCCTCGCAGCGCGTCGTCGAGAGCCTCCAGGGGGCGCTGGCGAGCCTGCGCGGCGCGGGCATCCCCGAAGCGCTGCTCGACGCCATCCCGCAGGAGGCCTCCACGATCCACCGTCTGCTGGGCACCCGCTACGATTCGCCGTATTTCCGGCACGACCGCGGGAATCCGCTGGCGGCGGATCTGGTCGTCGTGGACGAGGCGAGCATGGTCGATCTGCCGCTGATGGCGAAGCTCCTCGACGCGCTCAAGCCCGAGTGCCGTCTGCTGCTCGTGGGCGACGGCAACCAGCTCGCGTCCGTCGAGCCGGGGCGCGTCTACGGCGACATCTGCCGCGCGGCGGCGGCGGACGGCCCGCTGGCGGGCTGTCTGACGACGCTGACCGAGAGCCGCCGCTTCCCGGCGGAATCGCCGATCGGCCGGGTCAGCGCCGCGATCCACGCGGACGCGGCGTCCGCCTGGGACGTGCTGCTCGCGGAGGGGGGCGCCGGCGCCGCCCTGGAAGTCCATCCCAGCGGCGAGGCGCTCGCGGAGACGGGCGACTTCGCGGACTGGGTCGAAGCGAACTTGCGTTCCTATCTCGAGGCGACCGAGCCGGCGGCGGCGCTGACGCTGGCGGGCCGCTTCCGGATCCTCTGCGCGCTGCGCGGCGGGCCTTACGGGGTCGAGGCGATGAACGTGCGCGTGGAGCGCACCCTCGCGCGTTGCGGACTGAATCCCGCCGGGCGGTTCTACGACCACCGGCTGATCCTCGTCACGGTCAACACTCCGGCGCTGGGACTGTTCAATGGCGACGTGGGCGTCGTGCTCGCCGAGCGGGACGCGGCGGGCGCGCGGACGGGCAAGCTGTTGGGCTGGTTCACGGGCAGGGACGGCGCGCCGCGATCCGTTCCCGTGAATCTGCTTCCGGAGCACGAGACGGCGTTTGCGATGACCGTGCACAAGTCCCAGGGGTCGGAGTTTCCGCATCTCGCGCTCGTGCTGCCGGAGGAAGGCGAATCGCCGGTGCTCACCCGCGAGCTCCTCTACACGGGCCTCACGCGCGTGAAGATCGAGGACGGCGTCGG
>JAAZAI010000514.1 GCA_012514445.1 Lentisphaerota bacterium | reverse complement strand
CCCGTGGGGCTGGGTGCGAAGCGGACGCGGACTGACATGACGGATCTCCGGAAAATCTCTCGTTGTTGTTGAAGGGAAGAACTTTACCTGTTTTCGGCTGAAAACGCAACTTCCGCAGGAGTGGAAAACGGAATCGGCCAGGCGCCGGGATGGAACGGGCCTGCTCCACGGGGCGCTCTTACGTCAATCCCGGCGACGGACCGGTTGAGATTGCCTACGCCCCCGCGTTTTCAGCGGACGCGGGAAGGACGCCGAGGTCGGGGATCGGGAAGCCGCCTTCGCGGAACGCCTTCGGTCCGGTCTTGAGCAGGTTCTGGAAGGTGCGATGCAGATGGAGGCTCGTGGAGAAGCCGGACTGCTGGGCGACGATGTTGATCTTCAGGGCGGTCCTGGACAGGAGGCGGCAGGCGTGCGCGGTGCGCACGCGGGTGATCTCCTCCTGCATCGTTCGGCCCAGTTCCTGCAGAAAGAGGGTCTGGAGGCGGCGTCGGGTGATGGAGACGGAGCCGACGATGTCGTCGATGCGGATCGGCTCGCGGTAGTGGCGCCAGATGAAGTGCAGGGCATGGGCGGCATGGGGGTTGGCGACGGCGAGGGCGTCGGTGGAATCGCGCGTGACGACATGGCTCGGGGCGATCCGCAGGGTCGCGGCGCCGACGGCCTCGCCGGACATGATGCGATCGAGCATCCGCGCGGCTTCGTAGCCGATCTGGCGGGTGCGGGTGTCGACGCTGGAGATGGAGACGGCGGCGATGTCGCAGACGAGCGGGTCGTTTTCGGCTCCGACGACCGCCACGTCTTCGGGCACGCGGTAGCCCCGCTCGACGAGGGCGTCGATGAGCGGGCGGGCGATCTGGTCGTTCGTGGCCATGATCCCCACCGGCGTCCCGGCCTGCTGAAGCTGTGCGTCCAGCCAGTCCCAGGCAGGGCCTGGGGCGGCATGCCAGGAGTCGGGTTTCGTCTGGGGGGCGAAATCCACGTAACGCAGCCCCGCCTGCTCGACTTCGCGGCGGAAGCCGTCGCGGCGAAGCAGTTGATAGGGCGTGAAGTGGAGGTGGAGAAAGCCCAGCGTCTTGTGGCCGCGCTGGATGAGGTGCCGGGCCGCCAGGGCTCCGACGGCCTCTTCGTCGTAATAGACGCGCGGGAGTGGCATCCGGGGGTCTTCCTCGAACCCCACGGCGGGGACGCCGAGGCGCCGGGTGAACGCGAGGATCGCCGGATTGTAGGCGTGCCGGCAGATCACGCCGTCGGGCTGGGCGTCTTCGGGGATCAGCCCTGAAAAGCACATGGCGTTGTTGAGGATCCACCCGGCTTCATGAGCGTAGGCGACGATTCCCTCGTGGATCGCCTGGACGTTCCAGGCGGTCAGATAGAGGACGCGGCGGCGCTTGGCGGCTTTTGCGGAATGCGCTTGCATATCCAATAATGATAGACGAATTTAACTTTGCGTGCAAGTATGAAAAACTTTTCTGCTGTTTACTTCAGAATCCTGATTTGATAGATTTGAGGAGATTTTTTTGAAAGGATTGGAAAAACACATGAAAGAAATGGGCGTGCCGGGAAGACCGATCCGGATCGGAATCGTCGGACTCGGCGGAAGGGGACTGGGACAGCTTTCGACTCTGCTGGGCATGGAGGACGTCGTGTTCCCCATCGTCTGCGACGCGTATCCCGACCGCGTCGAGGAGGGCCGCAAGCGCGTGGCCGACAAGCGCGGCGGCGTGATGCCGGACGGCACGACGGACTACCGGGAGGTGGCCGCGCGCGACGATCTCGACGCGGTCGTCGTGATGACTTCCTGGACGAGCCACATCAAGATCGCCATCGAATGCCTCGACCACGGCAAGTGGGTGGCGATGGAAGTCGGCGGCGCCGCCTCCCTCGACGAATGCTGGTCGCTCGTGCGCGCCAGCGAGCGCAACCGCAAGCCCTGCATGATGCTGGAGAACTGCTGCTACGGACAGGAGGAGATGGCGATCCTCAACATGGTCAAAAAGGGCATCTTCGGCGAGATCGTCCACTGCCAGGGCGGCTACCAGCACGATCTGCGCGACGAGATCGGCAACGGCGACATCATCCGCCACTACCGCCTCGAGAACTTCCTCCACCGCAACGGCGAGCTCTACCCCACCCACGAAATCGGCCCGATCGCCAAGGAGCTGAACCTCAACCGAGGAAACCGCATGCTCACGCTCTGCAGCATGGCGTCGAAGGCGGCAGGCCTCGAAGCCTGGCTCAAGGAGCACCGCAAAGACACCCCGCTGGCCACGCGCCGCGTGAACGCGGGCGACATCGTCACCACGATGATCAAGTGCGCCAACGGCGAGACCATCCTGCTCACGCACGACTGCACGCTCCCCCGCCCCTACTCCCGCGGCCACCGCATCCAGGGCACAAAGGGCATCTGGATGGAGGACACGCGCACGGTCTTCATCGAGGGCCGAAGCCCCGTAAAGCCGGGCGAGTGGACGCATGCGTGGGAGAGCGACAAGGCCGTGATGGAGGAGTTCGAACACCCGCTCTGGAAGGCGTATCGCCAGTTCGGTCTGCGCGGCGGCCACGGAGGCATGGACTATCTCGTGCTGCGCGCCTTCGTCGAAAGCATCCAGAACGACGTCCCGCCCCCGATCGACGTCTACGACACCGCCTCGTGGATGGCCGTCACGTGCCTGAGCGAGCAGTCCGTCGCGATGGGCGGCGCGCCCGTCCCCGTCCCCGACTTCACCAACGGCGAATGGATCTGGCGCGGCCCCGGGAACACCAGCGACTACACGCTCGACATCATCCCCGAGTGATTCGCGCCTACAGCCGGCGCTCCGGCGTCTTCTCGCGGAAGTTCACGACACGCGCCATCTCGAAGAGGCAATCCGAGAGACGGTTGAGATAGTGGCGCGAGCCGGCGAACTCGTCCTGACCGGCGTCTTCGCTCGGCTCGCGGAGGGCGACGACGGCGCGCTCGGCGCGCCGGCACACGGTGCGCGCGACATGCGCCGCGCAGGCGGCGGCATGGCCTCCGGGCACGATGAAGTGGCGCATCGCGCCGACCTCCTCGCGATACGCCTGGATGCAGCGCTCGAGATCGGCCTTCGCCGCCTCGATCGCCGCGGCGTCGGCCTCCGAGCCCGTGCCCGCCGCGACGCAGCCGATCTTGAAGAGCGTCTGCTGGATCCCCAGCAGCACCGGCTTCATGCCTTCGCAGGACTTCGGCAGCGCCGCCTGGAACAGGCCGGCGAACGCGTTGAGCTCGTCGATCTCGCCCAGCGCGCAGATGTCCGCCGACGCCTTAGAAACGCGTCCCGTCCGCGGATGGGACGTCTTGCCGCCATCTCCGGAATGCGCCATCTCAGAACCCTCCCCGCAGCAGCGCGAGCGATGCCGCGCCCGCCGCCACGCAATAGAAGCCGAACCAGTGGAACCGGCCGCGACCCAGCAGGCGGATCAGCCCGCCGATGGCCAGCCAGCCCACGACCGCCGCCACCGCGGCGCCGGCGAGACAGTGCCACGGATCGAGCCCGCCCGGCGACACGCCGTCCTTGAGAATCTCGACCAGCACCGCCCCGCCGATGACCGGGAGCGACATGATGAACGAGAACTCCGCCGCCTCCGCGGGCTTCACCCCCATGAGCCGCGCGACGAAGATCGTCGAGCCGGAGCGGCTGACGCCCGGAAGCATGGCGATCATCTGGAAGACGCCCATCAGCAGCGCATCGAACCAACCGAACGGGCGCCGGCGCGGCGCGCGATGTTCCACAACGTAGAGCGAAAGCAGCGCCGCGCCGGTGACCATGAGCAGCACCGAGACGGCAAGAGGCGAACCGTAGGCGGTTTCGACGGCATCGCCCTTCCAGACGTACATCGCGCCGGCGGGGATCATCGAGACGAACACCCAGAGCGCGTAAAGCAGCGCCGCGCGCTCCCCGCGGAAGAATCCGAGCAGCAGCGCCAGCAGCTTCGCGCGGTAGAACACGATCACGGCCAGCAGCGTGCCCCCGTGCAGGAACAGCTCGAGCGAAACGCCCGGCGATTCGAGGCCGAGGAAGTGCTTGGCCAGGACGAGATGCCCGGAACTGCTCACGGGGAGGAACTCCGTCAGCCCCTGGACGACGGAAAGGACCATGATCTTGAGAAACGCTTCCACGGGATCCTTCTTTCTCGCGGCGCCTTGTGCCGTCGCGCCGCCGGCGGTTCAACAAAAAAGCCGTCTTTTGCAAGACGGCTTCGAGAATGGCGGGAGCGACGAGGCTCGAACTCGCAACCTCCGGATCGACAGTCCGGTACACTAACCAATTGTGCTACACCCCCGAGGTGGTTCAAGAATCGTGAGCCGACTTGCGTCAGCCCTTTCATCTGAGAACGGGGTTGAATCTATCATAATCCTTCCCCGTGACGCAAGCGTTTTTTTTGGATAAATTGTAGTCAAAGAGGGGTGATCTGTACTGGTGCACCCGACTTGTGGGTAATTGAAAGGGCGACTTGACCGATTACGGATAAATTTACGTGGCGAATTTACGTGGTAACATCGCTTGATTCCCGACTCCTCTTCGCGCATAATGAGTAGCTTTTTCTAGTCGCCTGCTGTGGGCGGCGCGAACACGAGGAGTGCCCCATGAGCCATCGAACGATGTTGAAAACCGGAATGATCCTGATGCTTGGGCTGGGATGGACGGCGACCAAGCCGACCTTCGCCCAGGACGCCGCCGGGAGCGCACCCCGGACGGGGCTGATTGCCGACCTGCCCCTCGACGCCAAAATGTTCCCGACGCCCAAGGACTATTTCAGCAGCCCGATTCAGAGGAAAGTCTACAAAGCCTACCGCGATCGGCAGGGCATGGGCCGACTTCCGGTGAACACGCTCACCCCGGAGGCGTGCGTGACGTACACGGACCCGCTGACAACCTGCGTCTACGTGCCACCGACCTACGACGGCACGAAGCCCTTCGGCGTCTACCTCCACAACAGCCCCCACCCGTCCGGCATCAGGCCCTCCGAAGGATGGAAGCAACTCATGCAGGAGCT
>JAAZAI010000513.1 GCA_012514445.1 Lentisphaerota bacterium | reverse complement strand
GCCATGATCGACGTTGTGCTCTTCGCGGGGTTTCTCGGGGCGGGCAAGACCACGCTCCTCGGGCGTCTGCTGCCTGTCCTCGCCGGCTCCCGGCGCACCGCGTTGCTCGTCAACGACTTCGGCAAGCTGGCGATCGACGCCGCGCTCCTCCACCGCCACGACGTGCCGATGAGGGCGATCGCCGGCGGCAGCATCTTCTGCGTGTGCAAGCAGGCCGACCTGCTGCGGCAGCTCACGGACATCGCCACGGAGGTCCGTCCGGAACTGCTTCTCGTCGAGGCGTCGGGCCTGGCCGAGCCGACCGACACCGCGGCGCTTCTCCAGAGCACGTTCCTGCGCGAGATGTACGCCCGCCCGAAGGTGGTCACGGTCGTGGACGCCGTCAATTTTCCGCGTCTCGCGCGTGGTCTTCGCGTGCTTGATCGCCAAGTGGAGGTCGCGGACGTGCTGGTGGTGGCGAAGGCCGATCTCGCCGACACGGCGCCGGTCGAAAAGCTCCTCCGCGATTTGAATCCCGCCGCGCGAATCGTGCTGAGCGATTTGAACGGGCTGCGCGGCGATATCGACTGGCGCTCGGAAGGCCGGGTCGAGGCGGACGCTCCGGCCCGCCTCTGCGCCACGGCGACGCCGGGGTTTTCGACCGTCAACCTCGCCGGCGTGGACGCGGACTCCATCGGCTTCGAGGATCTGAACGCCTTGCTCGACGAGTTCAAGGGCGTGCTGCTGCGCGGCAAGGGCGTATTGCGCGGCCGGCATCTGGAGCTCGTCAACGGCACGTACATCTGGACCGAGGATGCCCCGGACGATGTGGGCGAGGGACTGTTCTTCGCGCTCAAGGGTGATGCCGCGACTGTCTTTTCGGAGAAAATTCATATTGGAGCATGCGCGGAAAACCGGTAGACGTAGTCCAGCGTCAAGCCTTCCCGCATCCTGAGATGCGGCAAATGGAGAGACGATAGCCCCGGCTTCACCAACTCGTCAATAATGAAAACCCAATCGAAAATAGCGGTTAGGGATTCAGGGATGTGCCCCGCTCACAGTTCCGGAACTGTGAGCGGGGGGCTTGTGAAGAAGAAATCGGGCTAGCCTTGTTCCGGTCTGGCATGTCATGCCCCTTCGGGGTTGGTGAATATTTGGCTCTATTCGCACTCCCGAGCAAGTGTGGAAGCAAGAATGGGAGTCAGTGTCGAATCAAGTGTAAAACTCACGCATTCACGCACTCCGACCTCACGCAACAAAAACGCCGTCCGGGCTTGGCCCGGATGGCGGAAAGGAAAAGTGGGCGGCATCGCTAAAGAGGTCAGAGCGCTGCGCATGACCGCATTGATGGGTACTAGACCCTTTGCCCACGCTTCGGAACGAAGACCTCGAACCGAGTTTATTGATGGCTACAGCGTATGCCGCCCACAAGCCCGAGAGAGTACAGGATGAGAGTCCTCGATGTCAAGTACGGATGCTAAAAAAATCAGGGCGGGTGATGTCATCGAATCCGACAACAACAATTTGTGGGTGCTTCAGCCTAGAAAGAGCGGTTCAACTGCTCTGCAGTTGGTAAATGGTCGGCTGTTTCGGGAGCTAAGGACATCAAAAACGCGCGCTGCGCCTGGCGCAGCTTCACGCCGGGCCTGGCGGCGACGACGCGCGCCTCGGCCTCGGCGGCCGTCGCGGCGAGGCCGCGGCGCAGCAGCAGCGCGCAGGCAAAGAAGCCGGTGCGCCCATGCCCCTGCGCGCAGTGAATGTAGACCCCCGTCTCCGGCAGGGCGTCGATGCAGGCGTTCAGATCGTCCGCCGTGCGGGCCGAGGCCTCGAGGATCGGGAAGGAAACGTAGCGCCCGCTCCAGCTCCGCAGGAAGCGTGCTGCGGAAAGTTCCGCCGCGAGATCCACGCAGACGGTTGCGCCATCGGGCAGGTCGTTCGGACGTTCAGGTCGCCGGCCGATCCAGATGCCGTCGGCGAGGCGGTTCCAGCGGGGTTCGCGCGAGAAGCGCACGAGCGCGAACTGGCGAAGCCAAAACGGCATGGCGTAGGGCAGGCAGCCGAGCGTGAAGAGCGGCGGCATCCGCCCGTCCGCCCCCTTGCCGAAGGCGTCGGGGTCGTTCTCGGCGTAGGCGTGCGCGACGAGGGCCGCGCAGGCGGTGAACCAGAGGCCCAGCAGCGTGGCGGGGTGCCAGACTCCGCCACGGTGGTAGGCGAGGACGAGACAGACCGCCGTGGCGGCCGCGAGAACGGAGGCCAGCGCGCCGTAGCGGCTCGCGAGATGAGCGGCGCCGGCGGGCGCCGAGGCGGACGTGTCTCGACCGCCGCTCACGCCTTCTGCTTGAGCTGGGGGAAGAGGATGACGTCGCGGATCGCCTCGGTGCCCGTGAGCATCATGACGAACCGGTCGATGCCGAGGCCGAGGCCGCCGGCGGGCGGCATGCCGGCTTCGAGCGCGGCGATGAAGTCCTCGTCGATTTTCTCGACCTCGTCGCCAGCCTGATGCGCGAAGGCCTCGCGCTGGGCGATCGGGTCGTTCTGCTCCGTGTAGCCGGGGCAGAGTTCGCGCCCTGCCACGACGAACTCGAAGACGTCGGCGAGCGTGGGGTCGTCGGGGCACGCCTTGGCCAGCGGGATGAACTGCCGCGGGACGCGCGTGACGAAGGTCGGCTGGAACAGCGTCTTTTCGATGAGCTTGTCGTAGACCTCGTGCGTGACGAGGAGGTGGTCCCACTTCGGATCGCAGGAGACACCCGCGGCTTCGGCGGCGGCGCGGGCGTCGTCCGCGGAGCGCTCGAACCAGTCGGCGCCCATGTGTTCGCGGACGAGATCGTGGTAGGCCACCTCGCGGTAGGGCGGAGTGAAGTCGAGGACGTTCTCCCCGAAGGTGATCTGGCGCGTGCCCAGGACCTTGTCGCAGACGTGCGGGATCATGCCTTCGAGAATGGCCTTCATGGCGAGGCGGTCGCCGTAGGCCTCGTAGATCTCGAGAACGGTGAACTCGGGGTTGTGGGTGCGGTCGAGGCCTTCGTTGCGGAAGTTGCGGTTCATCTCGAAGACCTTGTCGAAGCCGCCGACGAGCAGGCGCTTGAGGTAGAGCTCCGGGGCGATGCGCATGTACATCGTGCAGTCGAGGGCGTTGTAGTGCGTCGTGAAGGGACGCGCGGCGGCGCCGCCCGGCTGGGGCTGCATCATGGGCGTCTCGACTTCCTGGAAGTCGCGGGATTCGAGGAAGGCGCGGATCTCGCGCATCACGGCGATGCGCGTGTTGAAGCGGGCGCGCGACTCGGGATTCGCGATGAGATCGAAATAGCGCTGGCGATAGCGGTCCTCGACGTCCTGGAGGCCGTGGAACTTCTCGGGCGGCTGCTGGAGCGCCTTCGAGAGCAGCGTCCACGTCGCGACGCGGATGCTGATCTCGCCGGTGCGCGTGGTGAACATCTCGCCCTCGACGCCGACGTGGTCGCCGAGGTCGACGAACTTGAACGCGGCGAAGGCGTCCTCGCCGAGGTGGTTCTTGTTGACGAAGAGCTGGATGCGGCCGGAGCCGTCGCGCAGGTCGGCGAAGACGGTCTTGCCCATGTCGCGCACAGACATGACGCGGCCGGCGGCCTTGACGGGGAGGTTCTCGGCGTAGGCGGCGCGGATGTCGGCGACGCGGCCGGTGCGTGCGAATGCGGCGCCGAAGGGGGCATGGCCGCGCGCCTGGAGTTCGGCCAAGTTGGCGAGGCGCTGCTCGCGATATTCGCTGGGGGAGGGGCGCGCCTCGGAGGCGGGCGCAGGGGACGGGGATTCTGGCATGGTTCGCTGACTTTCTCGCGGGATCGGCGCGGCTAGAGAACGTCGCACTTGCCGCCGCCGCAGGCGACGGTCTGGGAGACGGTGGTGTTGTCCTGGTGCTCTTCCATGAACATGTAGTCGACGCGGATGGTCGTGCGGTTGATGTCGTCCCAGAGCTTGCAGTTGTTGACGCGCTTGAGGCAGCGCGTCATCTTCAGGACGTCGTTGTTGAAGTAGTTCGCGGCGAACTTGCGCGCGCGCTGCATCCAGTTGTGCTTGGCGGCGTATTCGTCCATCATCGCGCGGGCGACTTTGGCGCTCGTCCCGGGCGGGATCTCGGGCGCCTGGCTGAAGTCCGCGGTGGCGCGGCCGAGGACGGCGTCGCAGGCGGCCCAGAGGTTGCCGTCGAAGGCCTCGATCGCCTCCTCGATGATGCCGGAGGCGTACATCGCGCCGTCGCCGTAGTTTTCGATGAGCTCGGCGGTGGTGGGCACGGAGCAGAATGGCGCCTGCGGGTAGTCGAGGTCGCCGCCGTCGGGCAGCAGCGAGATGCCGGCGAAGGCGTCGCGGTTGTCGTAGATGTACTGCTCCACGGCGTCCCACTCGTCGTCGCGCACGTTGATCGTGTTGGAGACGTTGTGGCTGAGCCAGGGCTGGGCGCAGCGCTCGGGCACCTTGCCGGCGTCGATCCAGTTGTTTTTCGTGAGCTTGACGTGTTCGAGGAGCTTGACGGCGTCGACTTCGTTCTTGGTGATGGCCTCGGGGTTGGGCTCGATGCAGAAGATGAGCGAGACGTCGGTGCCGTTGGGGTTCCAGACGGACTTCTCGACGGAGAGCGGGTTCTGCGCGCGGTAGAACTCCACCATCAGCTCGTCCTCGTTGGCCTGGGCGCGGCGGAAGTAGCGGCGCGCGTGGTGCGGGTGGATGCCGGAACTGGTGCCGAGGATGCAGGAGGTGGAGCCGGCGGGCTTGACGCAGGTGGCGCGGGCGCAGGGGTTGAGGCCGATGCGCGCGGCGACGACTTCGTTCGTCTCGAGGATGACCTTCGCCGCCTGGCGCTGGAGTTCGGGATCGAAGGCGATGGCGGGGTGCTCCATCATGCCGGTCATGGAGACGCCCAGCAGCGCCTCGCGGCGGGCGATGCGTTCGCTGGCGGGGTCGAGGTAGTCGAAGCGCGTGTAGTCGGCCTGGAGCGTGCCGAGGATGGCGGCGAGGCGGGCGGAGCGCATGAACTTCTCGGGCGTGTCCACCTTGCCCATGTTGATTTCGCAGAGGTTGCAGAACGCGAAGCCGCTGACGCCGTCGATCTGCGGGTAGAGTCCGATTTCGACGCAGGGGTTGAACGTGGCCTCGAGGTTGTCGGTCCAGACGAAGCCCGGCTCGCCGAACTCCTTGACGGACTTCATGAGGCCGGCGAACTGCTCGCGCGTCGTGGCGTTGCGCAGGAGCATGGCGGAATTGTTGGAGCGGGCGCGCTGGGGGTTCTCGATGAACCAGTTCCCCGTCTTCGCCGTGGCCATCAGCTCGTCGTCCTGCGAGAAGAGGCAGATGCAGGCGCTGCGCCGCACGCCTCCGGAGAGCACGGCGTCCGAGGCGTGCATGAGAATGTCGTAGGCGTCGAGGGAGCGCAGTTTCACCGGTTCGGCGCCCTCCGTGAGGGCGTCGAGGAGCTTGCGGATGACTTCGATGCTGCGTTTGAGCGGCTCGGAGCCGGGCGCGCGGCCCATGCCGGAGGAGATCGACGAGCCCTTGGGGCGGACGAGCGAATAGTCGAAGGTCACGAACTTGCCGGCGTACTCGGGGAACGGCTGGCGCTCGACGAAATAGGAGGAAAGCAGCACGCCCAGCGAGTCCGCCCAGCCCTCGATCGTGTCCGGCACCTGGAATACGACCTCCTCGCCGTGCGGGCGCGAGATCATGGGCAGCTTGGCGATGTGGTGCGTCTGCACCGAGAAGCCCACGCCGGAGCCGCAGAGCAGCAGCCAGAGCGACTCCTGGAAGAAGCGCGGGCGGTCGCAGTACGACGTCGTGCAATTGTACATGCGCGCGTTCTTCTTCAAGATCGGATCGCCGCCGAACTGCATGGCGCGCTGGCTCCCGAGCATCAGCCTCTGGAGCATGCCCTCGCGAACCTCGGCGAGCAGGTCCTCGATGTCCAGACCCTTCTCCTGGAAGTGGCGGCGGTGCATGTCGATGACGCGATCCACCGCCTCTTCGTAGGTTTCGCGGCGGTGCTTTTCGGGAACATAGCGGCTGTATTTGGACATGAAGACATAATCTTGAAGCGCTTCAATGCTCATGGGTCTCCTATCGGCTTCTTGATGGCAAATTGCGTGTTGATGAATGGTTCGTTCGCGTTTGAGCTCCAGTCGCACCGTTTCTGGGACGCTGGAGCCTTGCCGAATCTTGTCCGGGCACCCGGCCCGGGGAAAAGGGTATCGAACGAACAAGCCCTATATATAGCGTATTCGTCCGGGCAAGTCCACCATAAATATGTGTTTCAGGGAAGATTTCGCCTAACTCCCGATGGGGCAACGATCTGGATAACTCCGCGATTTGACCGTCCGCCCGCGCCCGCCGTTCAGGCGCCTCGACGAGGGCTTTTTTGGGGGGAATCGGCGCGGATCGCCTGCGGCGACACCCTTGAAAGCCGCGCCTCGTTACCCAGCCATCCGCCGCGGATTGCCAAGACGGCTCCGCCACGGATTATAATCTTGACAAGTCGTGCAAGATTACGGCGATCCGCCGGCCCCATGTTCGTTCTCGCACTTTCGAAAGTGTGAGAGGGGGGGGGGCGCGTGCGGCACGCATCTGCGCGTGGCTGCCCACACGGTCTTTGGAGGGCGCGCCCGGAAATCGCCAGAGCGCTCCATCGCCGACGCCCCTGACCTAGCCTCCGCGCCGCCGCCTGATCATCAGCACGCGATGCGTCGACTCGGGGCAGAGTCTCCACACCGCCACGCCGTAGACCGCCATCGCGGCGGCGACGCCAAGGCCGACGACGGCCAGCGCCGCCAGGCGCCCCGGCCCCATCGCGGCGTAGACGCCGCTCCGGACGAGCAGGACCACGATCGTCATCAGGAAGCACGCCGCCGCCATGCGCAACGCCGGCTTCGCCAGCGCGCGCAGGCCCATGCGGCCGTTGCGCTGCGATGCCTTCCTCACGAGCCAGACGCAGGAGATCAGCGAGCACACGACCGTCGAGCCCGCGATGCCGGCGTGCTTCCACCCGTCCGGGAGCGTCAGCACCATCAGGATGTTGAGCGCCAGGTTCGCGCCGACCATCGCGAGCGCGATCTGCATCGGCGTCTTCGTGTCCTTCTGCGCGTGGAACCACGGCGTCAGGACTTTGTTCAGGCTGAAGACCAGCAGCCCCGGCGCGTAGCAGATCAGCGCGCGCGAAACGTGGACCGTGTCCTGCGCCGTGAACTCCCCGCCCTGGTAGAGGACCGCGACGACATCGCGCGAGAGCAGCATCAGGCCGGCCGCCGCGGGGATGGTGAGCAGCAGAACGTCCTCGACCGACCGGACCAGCGTCGCCTTCGCGCCGTCGGCGTCGCGGTGCGCAAACTGGCCCGACAGCGTCGGCAGCAGCACCGTGGCGAACGCCGTCGCCACGACGCCCAGCGGCAGGTACACGAG
>JAAZAI010000512.1 GCA_012514445.1 Lentisphaerota bacterium | reverse complement strand
GATCTGCCCCGGGTTGATCGAAAGCGAATCGGCATGACCGGCTGTTCGGGAGGGGGGACGCAGACGTTCATCCTCACGGCGATCGACCCGCGCGTGGCAGTCAGCGTCCCGGTCTGTCAAGTTTCCGCGCACTTCTTCGGAGGGTGCGTTTGTGAAAGCGGCATGCCGATTCATTGGGGCGAGAAGCACAAGACCTGCAATGTGGAAATCGCCGCGATGGCCGCGCCGCGGCCGATGCTGATGGTGTCCAACGGGCAGGACTGGACGCAGAACACGCCGGCGGTCGAGTATCCGCATGTCAAACACGTCTATTCGCTTTACGATGCTCCGGATCGGGTCGAGAACGCGCACTTCCCGACAGAAGGGCATGACTATGGCGATTCCAAGCGAATGGCCGCCTATCCGTTCCTCGCCAAACATCTCCAACTCGCCCTCGAAGCCGTCCGAGGAAAGGATGGAAACATCGACGAGTCGTTCGCGGTTGTGGAAAGCCGCGAGCGCATGCTCGTGTTCGGAAAGGAGCGTCCCTGGCCCTCCGACGCCGTTCCGCCCAACACCCCGCTGCCTTAGCCCCCCCAGGTTTATCGCCCTGCGTTCTCCCTCTCACCCCAAATAGTCCCCCGTGATCGTCAATCAAACCCCACACCACGAAAGGCAACACACATGAAAACAACGCTGATGAAATTCGGCCTCATGTTTCTGACCCCTTCGCCGTCACTTCAGGCGTCTTCGCCGGGACGGTCTCCTGGCTCGGCGGAAGCGGCGTTTGGAGCGACACGGCCAAATGGTCGGGGGGCGCCCTCCCGGCGACGGGCGACGACGGCTACGTCACCAACGCCGTCGCGGGCGAGACGCAAATCCTCTACGAGGCGCCGACTGTTGAACGACTCGAGAACCTCTATCTCGACTCAGGCGGGAGCGGGATGCTCGTCGTCACGCAGGCGCAGGATCGCCTGGAGGTTCAACACCACATCCGCCTCGGAACCACGTCCGGCAGCACGGTCAAGCACGTGCAGACGGGCGGCACGAACATCTTCTCCGTGGGCTACCAGGGCGTCTTCGCCGTGGGCTTCCAGACCGGTTCCACCGGCGTGTACCATCTGGTCGACGGCGCGCTGGCGGCCAATGGCGACTACGGCGGTCAGCGATCCAACGTCCAGCTTGGCCCGGGTGGCCACGGCACGTTCATTCAGGATGGCGGCGTCTTCCAGGGCAGCACGGATTTCTCAACCTTGGCGAACGACGGCAAGCACTTGGTTCTTGGAGGCCGTCATGGCTACAACTGGGAAGCCTATTTCTTTAACTTCAATGGCGGAACCGGGAACTACGTCCAAAACGCAGGTGCGCTCTGCTTCTCGCTGATCTATGTGGGCGGAGACGAGAAAGGCGTCGGCACGTTCACGCTCAACGGTGGAACCAACCGGATCAGCACGATCTACGTGGGCAACCGCGGACGAGGCCACTTCATCTTCACCGGCGGCGACATCGACAACACAACCGTCTATCTCGGTCAGGCGGGGGGAACAGGCGTCTGGACGCACGCGAGCGGCGTCTTGGACGCCGACGCCGTTTCGACGAAACGCTATGTCCGCCTCTACGCCGGATACAGCGGGATGAACGACGACGGCGCGGTCGGGGCCGGCATCTTCAACATGCAGGCCGGCACTTTCCGTCCGTACTATTCAGCGATGCAGATCGGCGTCTCCGGTCGAGGCGTGTTGAATGTCACTGGCGGTACGATGGATTTGACAAACAACAGCGAAATTGACAGCTACGTGACGAAGTTGGGCGTCGAAAATGGCGGACATGGGACGCTGAACCTCAGCGGCGGAACGCTGAGGGTCGGGACGTTGGGCGTAGGCAACAGCGGCGTATCGACCGGAGAAGTCTGGCACACCGGCGGAGCGCTCGAAGTCGGAGGCTATAAACGACACGGGCTGGTTGTCGGTCGCGCGAGCGGCACGACGGGCGAGTACCTGATCGGCAACGACGAGGGATCCGGCACGATCAAGAACAATCCTAACTCATCCTACAGTCACAACCTGACCATCCGCCAAGTGGCCGATGCGAAGGGGCTTTTCCGCGGCTGGGGCGAGGTCGAGCTGAACCACACACTCGTGAACAACGGAATCGTGATCGCCGACGGCTACGGCACCGACCGCGCGCTCAACCTCACGAGTTTTACGACGCTCAGCAACATGATCGAGAACGCGTCGAGCGAAACATACGGCTGGTACGCCATCAACGGCGGCCGGCTCACGCTCCCGCCGCTCACGGTTCCGACCGGCAGCGCGACCCGGAACTGGGGCGAATCGGCCGACGATGCCGCGCCCGATCTGGTCAACAGCCTGCGCTTCGCGTTCACGGGCGTCACGACTGGCGGTTCGTTGTCAGCCAGCCTGGAGGCTCTCGACCGCAACGACATTCCCGCCGTGCCCAAAGGCGTGCTGTCCGTCTGGCGAATCGAAGCGCCCGCGTCGATGGCCTTCGCGGCGCTGGATCTCACGACGCGCTACGACCACGAGCAGGCCGTCGCCCAGGGGCTGGACGCGGTCAACTTCTACCGCTGGAATGGGGCCTTCTGGAAGGTGCTGCCGTCGACCGACGATTCCGTCGCCAAAACCGCTTCCGCTACGCTCGATGCGCTGGCCGGCACCGTCTACCTCGCGGCGGGGAACATCCCGCCGACGGCGACAACGGTCATCGTGAGATGAAACAAGCCATGAGCAAAAGAAAGCGCTGCGCGATCGTCGGCATCGGCAATCGCGCGCATAGCTGGGTGGGCGGCATCGTGGAACGCCACCCCGACGTCTCCGAACTCGTCGGGCTTTGTGACCTGAACCAGGATCGCTGCCACGACATCAACGCCGCCTACGGCACGCAGGCCGCGGTCTTCGCCGACTACGACCGGATGCTCGCGGAGCTGCATCCCGACCTGGTCGTCGTCACGTCACCGGAGGGCTTCCACCGCGAGCACATCGAGAAGGCTCTCGACGCCGGATGCGACGTGGCGACCGAGAAACCGCTCTGCATCACGCTGGACGACGCGGCGGCCATCGTCGCCGCCGAGAAGCGGAGCGGACGCAAGCTCTTCATGGCGTTCAACTACCGCCACATCCCGCTCTGCTCGAAGATCCGCGAGCTGATCCTCGGCGGCGCCATCGGTCGTCCCGTGTCGATGGACTTGACATGGTATCTCGACTACAAAGGCCATGGCGCGAGCTACTTCCGGCGCTGGCACCGCATGATGAAGCTTTCGGGCGGGCTGCTCGTCACCAAGGCAAGCCACCACTTCGATCTGGCCAACTGGTGGATGGACGACGTGCCGGAGGTGGTCTACGGACAGGGACGGCAGAACTTCTTCGGCCCCGGCCACAACCCGTTCGTCGGCGAACGCTGCTCGACGTGTCCGCACGCGAAGGCCTGCGCCTGGTACACGGACGTGTGCGTCGTGGACCGCACGGAGAAGCTGAGCCAGGAGCTGGGCTATCGCGTGAAGGGCGTGCGGAACTACGTGAACGACGCCTGCCCCTTCGGCCCCGAGGTGGACATCCCCGACACGATGTCCGTACAGGTTCGCTACCGCAACGGCGGACTGCTCAACTACAGCCTCAACGCCTCGGTGCCGTACGAAGGCTGGAATCTCGCGATCAACGGCACGAAGGGGCGGCTGGAGAGCAAAATCACCGACAACAAGCCGAGTCCCGGCTGGCAGGAGCGCTTCCAGATCACCGGCCCGGACGGGCGCGTGCTCAAAGGCAAAGGCTACGCCGTCACCGACTGGCCGGCCGAGTACGGCGTGCATGTCATGCCGCACGCCGGGGACGACTACGAGGTGCGCCTGCCCAACATCGCCGAGGGCCATGGCGGCGGCGACTGGAAGATCTTCGAGGCGGCGCTCGCGGACCGCTATCCCGAAAGCGACGCGCTGTCCGTTTTCGCCAACGCCGTCAGCGGCGCCTTCAGCACGGCGATCGGCGCGGCGGCCAACGCGTCGATTCTCTCCGGCGAGCCGGTTCACCTCACTCCCATTACGACCGACTGGACAAACTAGAAAAAACTTCACATGACGATACAATCTTCTCGCGAAATTTTCGGCGCGGAAATCCAGTACTTCAGAACCGACCCACGCCATTGGGAGACGATCCTCAGGCGGTTCGCGGACGCCGGCCTGCGCTGCGTCACGACGTACGTGCAATGGGGGACGCATCTCGTCGGCCCGCCGGACGCGAAGCATCCCGCGGGGATTCTCGACTTCGAGGGCCGCACCGATCCGCGACTGAACCTCCTGGGGTTCCTCGACCTCGTCCAGAAGGCGGGTCTCGACATGAACTTCCGCTGCGGCCCCTTCTGCTGCAACGAGGCGGTCCACGGCGGCCTTCCGCCGTGGCTCGTGCTCGGCGATCCCAGCCTGATGGTCTGGGACTGGCAGAACCGCACGACCCAGGGCTACTGGATCGGCAGGAAGGAGGGTTCGCAACCTTCCTACCTGCATCCAGTCTATCTGGACTGGTGCCGCAAGTGGCTCGACGTCGTCGACGCGATCGTCAAGCCGCGCCTCAAGGCCAATGGCGGCTTCATCTCGATGATCAACCTCGACAACGAGGTCAGCTACATCGTCCGCGACGGGTTCCTCGACTCCGACTACAATCCGGTCAACGTCGCGCCCGGCGGACTCTACCACCAGTTCCTCGCCGAGAAGTACGGCTCGGCCGGAAAACTTCCCTACGCGACGAAATACAAGGCGATCGAAGACGTGGCGCCGCCACGGGTCGTTCCGGAAACGATTGACCGGAATTTGGCTTGGTACACTGACTGGGTCGAGTTCAAAACGTGGTGCATGGGCCGCTATATCCGGACGCTACGAGAAATGCACGAGGCCAACGGCGTCAAGGACGTCACGTTCATGACCAACTTCAACCCCCACCTGCCCGAGGGCGTGCCGACGCGGATGCCCGACTTCGAGGCGGCGTGCGGTGATGGCGGGATCGTCGGCTACGATTTCTACCGCGGCGCCTTCATGAGTTACTCGGGCTATCAGTCGATGGCCCGTGTGCTGAAGCTGATGAACAACACCTTGAAATACACGTGGTCGGCGGAGTTCATGGCCGGGACGTGGAACAAGGACCTGTCGAAGGCAAGTCGCGTGTCGGACGACCACATGCGCTTCATGGCGCGATGCGCGCTGGCGCAGGGCTGCAAGGCCATCTGCTGGTTCATGTTCCACGACCGCGACTGCTGGGGCGACGCACCCGTCAGCTCCCACGGGCACGTCCG
>JAAZAI010000511.1 GCA_012514445.1 Lentisphaerota bacterium | reverse complement strand
TGATCTCGTTGCTCTTCTCCTGCACCTGCTCCTGCCCGAGCGCGATGCCCGTGCGCTCGTCCCATGCGCCGACGATGACGGGTGCCTTGCCCGCGCTTCCCGCGCGGCGCAGAGCCTTGCCGTCGACGGCGACGATCCGCCGCGGCTCTTCCGCGCCCGATTCCGCTGCCTGCGAGCGCATCGCCTCCGCCCAGGCTCGGAAGCGCGCCTCGAACTCCTCCGCGGGGATCGAGCGGATGGCGCGGTTGAACGTGTCGTGGCTGGGGATGCCGCGGGGGAGGCTCAGGAAAGTCCCCAGCCAGACGCGCCTGCACTTGCCGAAATCCTCCATTTCGTTGAAGGTCTGGGCGCCGGCGAGCTTCGCCAGGATGGCGATGGCGATGATTTCCTTGAACACGTGTTTCTTGCGCCCGCCGCCTCCGCGGGGGTCGCGCACGTCTGCGATTTCCAGCAGCGTCTTCATGGTCGTTCCTTTCGCTTGGTTGCCGTGTTTGGCCTGCTGCGAAAAAAAACTTTCTTTTCGCGCTTGACATGATATAGCCTATAGGCTATATTGTCAAGCGAAAGGAGCATTATGCCGAAAAAAACGCAAACCAACACGCAGGACGCCCCGGCGTCCTACCCGCTGCGGATACAGGCCATCAGGACGAAGGGCCAGAACGTGCGCTTCTTCGTCTACATCCCGATGCCGCTGGCGGCGGCGCTGGGGATCGAAGGCGGGGAGGACGTCTCATGGGAGCTGCTCGACAGGGACGAGCTGCACCTCGTCCGGCTGGAGGCGCGACCGGCGGAGGCGACACGCACGGCGAAGCGACCCGCGACCGCGCGGGACGCCGTCGGGAAGGGGAAATAGCGGGACTGCGCAGGATGGCGCGGGGGAGCCGTAACCCCCCGCGCCCGTCCCGCGCGGGCTTGTGCCCGACGCAGGCAGGCCGCGAGGCCGTCTGAGGTACGGGCGAGACGGATCCCGGAGGGACAGGTCGAAAAACCTGCTCCTGACGGGCGGGGCGGAGCCTGTCGGCAAAATTTGATGCGTCTGCCCTGCGATTCTATTATCACCTTCTTGCGCGATGACTCGCCTCGGCGTACAATAAATATTTGCTCGAATTCGTTTTCAAAGACAATCTACAATCGAAAAAGGAATTATCATGAGCAAAGGAACGTTGCGGCTGGCCGCCGCGCTGGTTGCCATCGTCTGCGCGGGAATCGGCTTCGCGATCGGCAAATTCACCTCGGTACCGGCCGACACCAGTCCGAAGATCGTCGAAATCCCCGCCCCCGCGGTCAATTCGGGAATCCCCGATCAAATCGCGAAGATCGACGCGCTGATGGCCAAGCTGGCGGCCGCCGAACGGCGGATCGCGGAACTCGCGGCCACGGGCGCCGTCGCCGCGGCGGCTCCGGAGGTCGTCGAGGAGCCCGCCCCCGAGGCCGAGGCCCGTCGGGAACCGCGCCGCCGCGAATCGCGCGAGGAGCGCATGGCGCGCTTGAAAGAGGAGGATCCCGAAGCGTACGCCGCGGAGGTGAAGCGCCAGGAGGAGCGCGAACAGCGCCGTCAGGCGTTCATGGAGCAGCGCCGAAACGCCGAGTCCCGCCGCGACGACTTCTTCGCCACCGTGAACATCGCGCACATGAGTCCCGAAGAGCAGGAGGAGCTCGAGACGTTCGTCGGCCAGTACAAGGAGCTTCGCGCGATGTTCGAGCCCGGCGCCCAGGTCTCGGATGAAGACCGCGGCCGGGCCATGATGCTGGGCATGGGGTTGATGCAGCGCACCGAGCAGGTGCGCGAAAGCCTCCTCAAGGCCACCGCCAAGGAGATGGGCTTCAACGACGCCGAAAGCGTCGAGTTCTCCAAGTCCATCAACGAGATCTTCGGCGCCACGAGCCTCATGGGCCCTGGCGGCGGAGTCGGCTTCCCCGGGATGGGCGGACGCGGCGGCTTCGGCCCAGGCCGCCGCTAGCCACGTAATCGGTCGCCGGGGGTGACGCAAGTCAGTTCCGTCGAGCAGGCGCGTTCCGTCACGTCGCCTGCCCAGTGAGTGGGGAGGAGGGAGGAGAGCGTAGTTTCCGCCGGGGCTCTGCCCCAGACCCCGGGTGGATCTGAGTGCGTAGAGCGTAGGGAGTAGTGAGGAGTTTCCGCTGGGGCTCTGCCCCAGGCCCCGGTAAGAACAACGGGGGGGGGTCTGGGGTGTCCCCAGCCACAACTCCTCACCATGCGCCACTCACTCCTCACCGTAGTCGAGCGGTCGCCGGGCGTGTTCTCTACGTTCGCGGGGCATTCGGCTTACCCCCGGCGACAGACCGATT
>JAAZAI010000510.1 GCA_012514445.1 Lentisphaerota bacterium | reverse complement strand
GGCGGCTACACGGTTTTCACCGGCGGCAAGTCGATAGCCGGCGCGCTCAAGACGACGCTGGTTGTGGTGAAGTGACATGAAAAGATCAATCAACTGGGCGGTTGCCGGCATCCTGCTGGCAACTGCGGGGATGGTGTGTGCCGATCCGCTGCCGTCGGTGGCGGAGAGGCCGCGGGAATACCTGATCGGCGTGAACATCGCCGGGGGCGAGTTCTGGGACAGGACGCGCAACCAGGATCCGAACTACGGCTGGCCGTCGGAGAAGACGCTCGACTACTTCGCCGGCAAAGGCTTGTGATCACCTCCACCTACTGGGCGGCGGGCGACTACTGGTCTCGCCGCGGCACGTCGTATGTCATCGGCGAGAACGGCTGGAAGCCCGGCGAGCATGTCGGCGAGGACCGTCCGCAGGTGAAGATTCTCGAGAAGTACATCAAGCTGAAGAAATAAGGAGCAACAATCGATGACAATGATGATCGGACGGCGTTGGGCCGTGGTAGCGGTGGCGATGGGCGGGGCGCTGGCGGCGTTCGCGCAGGGGGACGCGGCGGCGCTGGCCTCCGGGGACGCCGTGGAGCTGGTCAGCGTGGACTGGCTTGCCGAGATGCGGCAGGGCGGGGCGACGATGGTCGCGCTCTTCGCGCTGTCCGTCATCGGGCTGGGCGTCCTCTTCGAACGGCTGTTCGCGGTCCGCGGGGCGCGCTTCGCGCCGCAGGGGCTGCTCCAGCGGGTTCTCGAGCGCGTGGGCGGCGGCGACGCGCCGGGCGCGGCGGCGCTGTGCGCGGGCAGCCGCAGCATGCTGGGCGAGACGATGCGCTTCGCCCTCGAGCACCGGGGCAATCCCCTGGAGCAGGTTTCCGAGGCGGTCGGCGACATGGCCGGACGCTTCGTGGCGGATCACGAGCAGCAGACGGCGCCGCTGGCGACCGTGGCCGCGCTCGCGCCGCTGCTCGGGCTGCTGGGCACGATGATCGGCATGATCGAATCGTTCAAGCTCGTCGAGGTGTTCGGCGACGAAGGCGGCGCCTCCATGCTCGCGGGCAGCATTTCGAAGGCGCTGATCACCACGGCGGCGGGACTCGTGATCGCCATCCCGACGCTCGGCGTCCACTATTGGATCCGGCATCGCATCCACAAGCACGCCATGCGGCTCGAAACCGATCTGCAGGCGTTTCTCCATGCGCTGTACTTGAAACGGACCCCGCTGCTGGAAAAGGATCGCTGAGCGATGCGACGAAGCGGTAGAAAAAGACAGGACGACCAGGCCGGCGTCGATCTCTCGCCGTTGATCGACTGCGTCTTCCTGCTGCTGATCTTCTTCCTGGTCACGACCATGTTCAAGAAGTTCGAGCATCAGATTCCCATCCGCATGCCGGACATCACCTCCTCGCTCGCGGAGGCGTCGCGGGAAGACGTCTTCCAGGTGGGGATGAGCGCCGCCGGCCGGTTCCACCTCCAGGACGCCGTCGGCGCGCGCGGTGTGCTGCTGTTCCAGGCCCCCCTGCCGCTCGACGAGGTGCTGGCGCATCTGGGCTCCACCCGGAAGCGGGACGATCCCCTGCGCCTCGTGGTGGAGAAGCAGACGAAGTTCCAGGATGTCATCCACGCCCTCGACGCCTTCCAGCACGCCGGTTTCCAGGACGTGGATCTGCGCGTCACAAACAGGATTGCACGATAGCCATGCGATTGAAGCGAACACGACCCGAGACGCCCGGCGTGGCGATGTCGCCGTTGATCGACTGCGTCTTCCTGCTGCTGATCTTCTTCCTCGTCACGACGATGCTCAAGAAGCGGGATCGCGACATCGACGTGGCGCTGCCGGAATCCTCCTCGGCCGTCCGGCTGCCGCCGGCGAACGACGTGACGGTGATCGGCGTGAACCGGGAGGGGCGAGTCTTCTGGGACGGTGTGGCGTCGTCGCGCGGGCAGGTGCGCGACCGGCTGCGGTGGCTGGCGGAGCAGTCGCCAGAACAGCGGATCCGCGTCGACGCCGACGCGGAGGTGGCGATCGTGCACGTGGCGGAGCTGCTCGACGCCTGCCAGTTGTGCGGGCTGGCGAACGTGGGCATTCGAACCTACGACGAGGACTACAACCGTGGCCGGTGAAAGCAAATCGAGGCCCTTCGGCGGTGGCTGGATGCTGTCGCTGTTCGTCCATGCGGCGGTGCTGGTCGCGTTGTCCGTCTGGGAGCCGCTCGGCCGGGGCGTGCTGACGTTCGACCGGGCGGAGGCCGAACGCCGCGAAGGCGCCGTGAAGGAACGTTCCGAGGCGATGCTGGAGCAGCAGCGCCGGGAGCGGGAGCAGCGTCGGCTGGATCGGAAGACGTCGGATCTTCTCAAGCGGGAGGAGCAGGCGCGCAAGCGGCAGCGGATGAACGAGGATCTGCGCCAGCTCGAGAACGCGCGGCGCGAGCTGGAGCAGGTGCGGACGGCAAAGCTGGATCAAATTCGCGCCCGCGAGAAGATCGAGATTCAGGACGGCGATTCCGCCGCGCTCGGCGCGGCGGCGCGGAAGCTTCTCAACCGCGTCGAGGCCTATCAGCCGCAGGGCGAGTCGGACAAGGCCTTCCAGGAGGAGATGCGCGATCTCGCCGTCAAGATCAACTGGGGTGCCAACGGCAGCACGTCGTTTTTCACGGCGGAGCAGTTGCGGACGAACGCGGTCGCGATTCTCGACCAGCTCGCGGAGATGGAGCGGGGCCTCGACAGTCGGCCGCCGTCGGAGGCGGAGGCGCTCGCCCCCATTCAGGAGCAGCGCGCGCGCGTCGCCGAGGTGGCGCGCATCGTCGCCGGCCGGTTCGACCTGGCGGCGTACCACGACGTGACGGCGAGCCATCTGCAGCGTGATCCGCCGCGGGAGGCGGCGGCCGACGTGCCGCGCGATCCGGCCGATCTGTACGACCGCGCGGTCGAGGAGGAGGCGGAGATCAACAAGATCCGCGAGGACATCGCGGCGGCGGAGCTGGCGGCTTCGGAGAATCTGACGTTTGCCGCGGCGATGGAGCGCGTCGTGCAGGAGGACCCGCAGCGGCCGGATCTGGGAACCCGCCTGCGCGATCCCGCGCTGAAGACGGTGGGCGAGCTGAACGCGTATCGCGCGCTGCTGGAGCAGGCGAAGGACGAAACGGGGCGCATGGCCGTGCGCGCCGAGGGTTTGGCGAGTCAGATGAAGGGGCAGGGCGACGCGGAAAGCGCGCTGGCGCGACGGCTGATGAATTCGCGCGCATGGGGGCGGAAGCTCGCCAACCGTCACGACAAGGTGGTCGACATCACGGCCTGGATGCGGGGTCGCGGCGGCGATGGGAGCGGTAGCGCCGGAGACAGCGGCGGCGGCGACGCGGACTTGACGTCCCGCGGGTCGGACATGGCCTCCGGCGACGGGCCGTCCGGGGAAATGACGCTGGCTTCGGAGACGGTCTACGCGCATGCGCTGCCCGGGCGGCGCTTCGGCCCGGCTTCGGCCCGCAAGGGCTGGCTCTACATCGACACCTGGTACTTGATCGGCCCCTGGCAGCGCCAGGAAGGGCCGGATTTCCCCGGCACGTTCCCGCCGCAACTGACCGTCGATCTCGATGCCGAGTACACGGACGGCTACGTCGTGCCGGACAAAGATCTCGACGGGCGGTTGAAGTGGCAGTTCCACCAGGCCGACAGCCTGCGCATCCAGCCGCCGGTCGTGGTCGGCGGCTCGGTCTACTACGCCTTCACGGACGTCTATTTCGAGGCCGAGCAGGACATGCTGCTCGCCATCGCGTCGGACGACGCGGCGAAGGTGTGGATCAACGGCATGGTCGTCTGGCAGGACCAGGGCCTGAGCAGTTGGCAGATGGACGAGGGCTTTCGCAAGGTCGTCTTCCGGAAGGGCTACAACCAGGTGCTGGTGCGGCTGGAGAACGGTCCGGGGTTCTGCTATTTTTCGATGTTGATTTGTCCGCCGAAGGCGGTACCTGGAAAGTGAAAACATGAACAATCCGATGAAGCTCTGGTACACCGAACCCGCCCCCATGGGCAATGAGGACTTCGCCATTTTCGAGTGGGGGAAGGACCGGCCGGACGACGGCTGGGAGAAATGGTCGCTGCCCATCGGCAACGGCAACATCGGCGTCTGCGTCTTCGGGCGCACGGAAACCGAGCGCCTCCAGTTCGCCGAGAAGAGCCTCTCGACCTCCTACCATGTCGGCGGACAGAACAACTTCGCGGAGGTCTATCTCGACTTTCATCACGCGGAGGTGGACGGGTATGAGCGTTCGCTCAGCCTTGACGACGCCGTGGCGCGGGTGCGGTACGCGCACCAGGGCGTGGAATACGTCCGCGAGTGCTTCGCGAGCTATCCCGCCAACGTGTTCGCGATGCGCATTTCGGCCTCGAAGCCCGGAAGCGTGTCCTTCGACTTCCGTCCGACGATCCCCTACATCGGCGAGCGCGACGGCAAGCTCCGGAAGACGGGGCTCGTCTTCGCGACGGGGAACGAAGTCGTG
>JAAZAI010000509.1 GCA_012514445.1 Lentisphaerota bacterium | reverse complement strand
TCAAGCGCGGCCTCATGACGACGGTCCACGCCGCCACGGCGACGCAGAAGACGGTCGACGGCCCCTCCAAGAAGGACTGGCGCGGCGGCCGCGGCATCCTCGAGAACATCATCCCCTCCTCCACCGGCGCCGCCAAGGCCGTCGGCAAGGTTCTCCCCCAGCTCAACGGCAAGCTCACCGGCATGTCGATGCGCGTCCCGACCTCCGACGTCTCCGTGGTCGACCTCACGGTCGAGCTCGAGAAGCCGGCCAAGTACGAGGAGATCTGCGCCGCCATGAAGAAGGCCTCCGAAGGCGAGCTCAAGGGCGTTCTGGGCTACACCAACGAAGCCGTCGTCTCGACGGACTTCCGCGGCTGCTCGCTCACCTCGATCTTCGACGAGAAGGCCGGCATCGCGCTGGACGACACGTTCGTCAAGGTCCTGAGCTGGTACGACAACGAGTGGGGCTATTCCAACAAGGTCCTCGAGATGGTCCGCGTCATCGCGAAGTAACCCCCGACTCCGAAGGTTTCCTGATTCCAAAGGTTTCCTCCCCACGCCGCTCCCGCTTCAACGGGGGCGGCGTTTTTCGTGTTCAGCCGTGTCCGACGCTCACAAAATCCGTTGTACTTCCATGGGCGCGATATGGTAGACTTGCACGACATTTTTCAACCCCAACGAGGATACTCCGCATATGAACAAGAAAACCATCCGCGACATCGAACTCAAGGGCAAGCGCGTCGTCATGCGCGTCGATTTCAACGTCCCCGTCAAGAACGGCGTCATCACGGACGACACCCGCGTCACCTCCGCCCTCCCCTCGATCCGCTCCATCCTCGACCAGGGCGCCAGTCTCGTGCTCATGTCCCACCTCGGCCGCCCGGACGAAAAGGGCATCACCGGCGACACGACGCTCAAGCCCGTCGCCGACCTCCTCGCCAAGCTGCTCGGCAGGCCCGTGGCCTTCGTCGAAGACTGCCTCAAGGCCGACGACGCCGTGGCCGCGCTCAAGCCGGGCGACGTGCTGATGCTCGAAAACACCCGCTACCACAAGGAGGAGCAGGCCAAGGCCAAGCAGAAGGACGGCGAGACCGACGAGGCCTTCAAGGCCCGCAAGGACGCGCTCAAGGCCGCCAAGGCCGTCATGGCCGCGAAGCTCGCCTCCTACGGCGACCTCTACGTCAACGACGCGTTCGGCACGGCGCACCGCGACCACGCCTCCACCGCCTCGATCTGCAAGCCGATCAAGGCCAAGGGCGGCGCGTGCGTGGCGGGCCTGCTGATGGAGAAGGAACTGGAATACCTGGGCGGCGCCGTCGAGAATCCAGCCCGTCCGTTCGTCGCCATCCTCGGCGGCGCGAAGGTCTCCGACAAGCTGGCCGTCGTCCAGAACCTGCTGACGAAGGTCGACACGCTGATCATCGGCGGCGGCATGGCCTACACCTTCCTCAAAGCCCAGGGCCACGACGTCGGCAACTCGCTCTGCGAGCTCGACCAGCTCGACTACGCCCGCAAGATGATCGCCGAGGCGAAGGCGCGCGGCGTGAAGTTTCTGCTGCCCGTGGACAACGTGGCGGCGGACAAGTTCGACGCGGCGGCCAACACGAAGGTCGTGGGCAACGACATCGAAGCCGGCTGGATGGGGCTGGACATCGGACCCGCGACCACGAAGCTCTACGCCGACGCGATCCAGGGCGCCAAGACGGTCGTCTGGAACGGCCCCATGGGCTGCTTCGAGATGCCGGCCTTCGCCAAGGGCACGATGGGCGTCTGCGAAGCCGTGGCGAAGGTCAAGGCGGCCGGCGGCACCTCGATCATCGGCGGCGGCGACTCCGTCAGCGCCGTGATGAAGTCCGGCCTGGCCGACCAGATGAGCCACATCTCCACCGGCGGCGGCGCCTCCCTCGAGTTCCTCGAAGGCAAGGTCCTGCCCGGCTGCGCCGCGCTCGACGACAAGTGAGGGACAGGGAGATAGGGGCTAGGGGCTAGCGGCTAGGGGCTAGTGTCCTGAACCCTGAACCCTCGTCCCTTCCTGAACCCTATTCCGCGCGGCGGCGGACGATCTGCACGGCGACGCTCTCGCACGCCTCGAGGGCGCCGGGCTTGTCGAGCGTGACCGCGACCTCCCGGACGCCGGGAACGGCGACGATCGCCTCGGCGATGCGGACTGCGAGCGTCTCCACAAGCTGGAAGGCCGTGCCGGCGGCGGCGTCCACCGCCGCCTGGCGGATCAGCCGGTAGTCCACGACCGCCCGAATGTCGTCGGCCGCCGGATCGGCGGGCGCCGCGCAGACGGCCTCGACTTCCAGGATTATCCGCCGGGGGGCGAGGCGCTCCTCGGGCAGGACGCCGACGACGACGTCCAGGGCGAGGCCGCGGAGAAAGACACTGTATGTCAACGACTTGTCGCCTCCAGAAGCTCCGGCGCAGCGCTCCGCCGGCGATTTTTTTTCTTCATTGCGTTTCATCGCTGAACTTGGTATAATATTAAGCTTACTAAAAACCGAATTAATTCATCCAACTGCATAGTAGCACGGCGGGAGGCGCGATGACAACGACAAATTCCAGGACGAAACAGGGCTTCTCGCTGATGGATCTGCTGGTGGTCATGGCGATTCTGACCATCCTGATGGCGATGGTGGCGCCGAGGGCCGGCAACCTGATCGCGAGCTCCCGGGAGCACAAGTGCCGCAACAATCTCCGTCAGCTCCAGGCCGCCGTCATCAGTCACATGAACGACAAGGAGGGGGGGCTTCCTCGTGCGATGTCCTATGAAGGCCGCTGGGTCTGGACAGGCGACGAGGAGCACGATTGGATCTACTGGGAAAGACGTGGATGGATCTCCTGGAGCCCGGACAAGAATCCGACGGCCGCGACCGCGGACCGCCTGAACACCCTCTGGAGGGATGGTCGTGAATTCGAGCCGCAAGAGCCGGGCCTCTTCCATGACCTCGGCACCGGGGCCCTGGCCAAGTTCGGCGTGGAGAACGGGACTCTCTTCGAGTACATGAACCGGTCCTATGAGCACTACGTCTGCCCCGTGATCCGGGCGGGCTTCAAGGACGCCGGCGTCTGGCGCACCTACGCAATGAACCCCTTCTTCCACGGGCCGGACAGCCGTTCCGACCGTCCGCGCATCGCCTCCCGCATTGGATCGTCCGAGAAATACGACGGCTACACCCCCGAGGCCTCCAAGCTGCTGCTGTTCGTCGAAACACTGCCCGGGACCAAGGAACCCTACCAGCGGACCCACGACTGGGACAACCCCTCGTCGAACAAGGGGAAGTTCATCTACCGCGGCGACTGCTGCATCATGCCCCCGGACGACGAGTTGCAGACAGACCCGGACAAGGATCTCGACACCCCTCCTTTTGGCGATCCGGAGGATACGCGCACATACCCGTATCTGCACAAGGTTCCGAAAGGCTCTTTCGAGGATCCGTCAGCCAAAATGGGCATCGTCGGAATGGCCGTCTTCTTCGACGGCCACATCGAGAAGATCCTCTCGGCCACGATCAACCCCGTCTGGGCGTACAACCGCGGGCTGGATCCCTGGCGCAAAGAAGGTAGCGAGTAGGCGGGCCCCGAGCATGACACTTTCCATTTCGCACAACAGGAGCTAACGAGAACCATGTCCAAGGACACGAAGAAGGCATCCAAATCCAGCGCTCCCCAGACGAAGAAGATGTCGGCGAAGCCCGCCAAGGCCACCGCCGCGAAGCCCGCCAAGGCCGCCGCGAAGCCGTCGGTCGCTCCCGTCAAGCCCTCGGCCAGGACCGCGAAGCCTCCTGTGAAGAAGGTCGCCCCCCCTGCGCCGAAGGCTCCGGACAGGAAGCCGGTGGAGCAACCTGCGGAAAAGGACCGAGCCCACGCCGCGAAAACCGTCGCCGCCAAAACGCCGGAGACGCCCAAGAAGGCCGTCGCCGCCAAAACGCCGGGCAAGGCGTCGGCGAAAGCGGCGGAAAAGCGAAAACCCACCTCGTCCGCTGAAAAGCAAGCCAAGGGCCCGTCGAAACCGTCCACAACCGACAAGGCCATCCCCGGCGACGCGCGCGGCACGACGAAAAAGCCCTCCAAGAAGCACGACGAGGGTCTTGACGCGCTCATCGACGACGTCCTCGGCGAGGGCATCGAGTCCGACGCCCCGGATCCCGACTGGGAAGCCTCCGAGGAGCTCGCCGCCAAGGAGGAGCCCGCCGAGCCTTCTCCCGAGGATCTCCAGCTCAGCGAAAAGGAGATCGAGACCGAACTCGCCCAACTCAACGTGGACGAGCTCGTCAAGACCGTCAGCGCCGCCCCCCGCAACGGCGACGAGGACGACGACGTGCTGTTCGACGACATCATGCCGTCGGTGGACGACGATGTCGGCGATGAACTGCCCTACGTGCCGGACAACGGCAACTACGACCCCTATTCGTTCGAGCTGCCCGAACAGGCCCAGATGGACCCCGACGTCTCCGCTGCGCGGCTCCATCGCGAGGAGCATTCCGAAAAGCTCCGCGAGCTCGTCAAAATCGCCGAGAGCAAGGGCTTCATCACCCACGAGGACATCAACGAGATCCTGCCCCCCGCCGTGCTCAAGGACACGGACATCGAGACCTACCTGGCCGAGCTCAGCTCGCTGGGCATCGACGTGATCGACGAGGCCCAGGCGGAGGCCTACAAGGCGGAGCTCGAGCCGCAGGAGGCCGAGGCGAAGACGCCGAAGATGGACTTCTTCGACGACCCCATCCGCATGTACCTCCACCAGATGGGGCAGGTGCCGCTGCTGACGCGCGACCAGGAGGTCGACATCTGCATGCGCATCGAGAAGTCCGAAAAGACCGTCCGCGAGATCTTCAACCGGTTCGGCTTCGCGCCGCGGATGTACAAGGAGCTCATCGCCAAGGTCGAGAGCGGCGACGAGCGCTTCGACCGCGTCGTCACGGACAAGTACGTCGACAGCCGGGAGGCCTACATGGAGCAGCTCCCGAGGCTCAAGACGGAACTGGACAAGCAGCACGTCCGCCTCGAGAAGCAGGCCAGGCTCATCGCCGAGCCCCACCTCAAGGCCGCCGAGCAGGCTCGCCGCATGAAGCTCATGGAGAAGTACCGCGACGACCTGCGCAACCTCTCGATGGAGTTCAACTTCAAGCAGAAGATGATCGAGAACCTCGCCCTCCAGGCCGAGGAGAGCGTCTTCAAGAAGTTCCGCTGGCTCAGCGGCGAGGTCAACCGCCTCCAGAAGCAGCGCAAGAGCAAGACGCGCGACAAGCAGATCGACGACGCCCGCCGCGAAATGGACAAGATCGCGGAGGAGTTCTACATGCCCCGCGAGCAGTTCATGGAGGAGTTCGAACGCCTCCGCAAGGCCCTGCGCGAAGGCCAGTCCGCCCGCACCGAGATGGTCGAGGCCAACCTGCGCCTCGTCATCTCCATCGTCAAGAAGTACATGAACCGCGGCCTCTCCTTCCTCGACCTCATCCAGGAGGGCAACACCGGCCTCATGAAGGCGGTCGAGAAGTTCGAGTACCGCCGCGGCTACAAGTTTTCGACCTACGCCACCTGGTGGATCCGCCAGGCGGCCACCCGGGCCATCGCCGACCAGGCCCGGACGATCCGCATCCCGGTCCACATGATCGAGACCATCAACCGGCTCCTGCGCGTCCAGAAGAAGCTCGTGCAGGAGCTCGGCCGCGAGCCCACCCCCGAGGAGGCCGCCGAGGAGATGGAACTTTCCGTGGACCGCGTGCGCGCCGTGTTCAAGATGGCCCAGCAGCCCATTTCGCTGCAAAGCCCGGTCGGCGACGGCGACGATGCGCATTTCGGGGACTTCCTGCCGGACACGTCGGCGGAAAATCCCTCGGAGATGACTGCGTACAGCATGCTGCGCGAGAGACTCCACGAAGTGCTCGACACGTTGACCGAACGCGAACGCCAGGTGCTGGACCACCGGTTCGGCCTCACCGACGGCTATTCGCGCACCCTCGAGGAAGTTGGCAAGCAGTTCAACGTGACCCGCGAGCGCATCCGCCAGATCGAGGCGAAGGCGCTGCGAAAACTGCGCCATCCCACTCGAATCAGGAGGCTCGAAGGCTTCCTGGACTCCAAGTAGCGGCACCACCCCTTTTGCGGGATCGATGTCCCGCATGCCGTTGCCTGGCTCAAGCGGCCGTGGACCGCCTGTCATCCACAAGCACCCAAAGAAAACAAGAGCAACCCAAAATGGAACCCCTAGCGACCCGAATCGAGAACGCCGCCGAGCAGACCGCCGCGGCCGTGACTGAAACCGCAGCCGCCGCAGCCGAAGCCGTGACCCCCGTGGCCGAAGCCGCCGCCGAGAAGACCGAAGAAGCCGTCGCCGACATCGGCGAAACTGCAGCCGCCGCCGTGACGGAAACGCTCGCGACGACGTCAGAACCGCCCGCCGCCGACGCCGCCGCAGCCCCGATGGATCCGACGCTGCTCGGCGCCGCCATCGCCGGCATCGTCGTCCTCGTCATCGTCATCGCCGCCCTCGCCCGCCGCAAGAAGGGCGGCAAGGCGCCGTCCGCGAAGTCCAACGGCTCCGGCGGCAACGGCTCCATGGTCGAGATCTACGTCGGCAACCTCAGCTACGACATGAACGACGCCCAGCTCCGCCGCGAATTCGAGCGCTTCGGCGTCGTCAAGTCCGCCCGCGTCATCACGAACCGCTCCAACAACAAGTCGAAGGGCTACGGCTTCGTCGAAATGCCCCACCGCAAGGAAGCGCTCATCGCCATCAAGGCCCTCGACAACTCCGAGGTCATGGCCCGCCGCATCCGCGTCAACGAGGCGCGCGCCAACACCAAGCCGCCCGAAGATCGCTAGTCGCCGATCCGCCCGCACCGTCCGCAGCGCACAGCCGCCGCGAACGGGATAGGCCATCATCCATCCGGAACGTCCTGGCAGCACGCCCGCGCGCACGCCGCCAGGACGTTCCAAACGCAAATGAAACCCTGATAAATCCATGTTCACATCCCTCTTCTTGCATCCCGCCCTCCTCGATCGGTTCGACGGCGACAACAGCCACGGCGGCGCCCCGCGCGATGGCTTCAAGCCGCGTCCGCGCGGCGACTACGACAACGCGGGCAACTACCGCGCCGACAACGTCTGGCGCAGCGCCCAGGCCAACGAAGCCGCCCACCCCGGCCGCCGACCCGGCGGCTTCGGAGGCCCCCGCGAAGGCGGCGGCTTCCGCAAACCCTGGGAACGCCGCGACGACCGCGGCCCCTCCGGCCCCCGCGAAGGCGGTTTTGCGCCTCGCGAAGGCGGCGGCTTCCGCAAACCCTGGGAACGCCGCGACGACCGCGGCCCCTCCGGTCCCCGCGAAGGCGGTTTTGCGCCTCGCGAAGGCGGCGGCTTCCGCAAACCCTGGGAACGCCGCGACG
>JAAZAI010000062.1 GCA_012514445.1 Lentisphaerota bacterium | reverse complement strand
ATGGCGACGATGAGGAAGTCGATGACCGTCTGGATGAAGGCCCCGTAGCGGAGCATCACCGCCGGAATCTCCGCGGCGGCCTCGGTGGCGGGGATGCCGGCCTTCAGCGTGATGGCCAGGTCCTTGAAGTCGACGCCGCCCAGCAGCAGGCCGATCGGCGGCATGATGACGTCGTTGACGACCGACGTGACGATCTTCCCGAACGCCCCGCCGATGATGATGCCGACGGCCATGTCGATCACGTTGCCCTTGACTGCGAATTCCTTGAACTCGTTAATGATGCTCATGATGTGCTCCTTTTCCGTCTGTGTTTGTGGCCCCGTCGCCGGCGGTTGCTTGGGGGGCTGTCTGCGGGGGCCGGATCGGCTCCGTCCGGAGAAACGCAAATATCCTAGAAGGAATCGACCGCGATGTCAACAACGGGGAAATCGGTGGTTGTGATCGGGCGTGCGTCAGGCTCGTGACATGGGGCCGGAAAAGAGACTCATGCGAGCCCCCCACCCCCCCCTGGTGAACATTCCCGTTTTCCTGATTTCAAATTCAACCCTTCATTTGAAGCGTCAGGGCGCACACGGCGTGTGGTCTTTTTATCAGGAAGGAAGAGACCGCAGTGTCGTGGAATCGTGTTGTCGATTGTAATATTGAAAAAACTTCGATATTACAACAATGCGTGGCAGAGTCATGCGGAGCGGGTAGGGCGGCCAGGCCCTTGGCCGCTGCCGCGGGCGCAAGGGATTGCGCCCCTCCAGCGTGGCGGGCGCGCGCGGCGCGCCGCTGCGGAGTACCAACCCGGCTACGACGGGTTGCCCGGCGGCGCGCAGGGCCTGCGCGCCCTTCGGCTTCTGGCTCCTGGCTCCTGACTCCTGTGCGATTTCAACAAAGTTGAATCGCACCCGGGACGAAACGGACCTGCTCGACGGAGCGTGCTGACGTCAACCCCGGCGACCGGCTGATTGCGGCGGCTCGTTGCGTCATGCGCCGGCGCCGCGGGCCTTGAGGAAGGCCTTGAGCTCCTGGATCCCGATGACCTTGAAGTGGAAGACCGAGGCGGCGAGCAGGATCGTCGCGCCCGCCTGCACCGCTTCGAGAAAATGCTCGAGCGTGCCCGCGCCGCCAGAGGCCACGATCGCCGCCGAGGTCGCCGCGCGCATCTGGCGGATCAGCGGGAGGTCGTAGCCCGTCTTCGCGCCGTCCGTGCTCTTGCTCGTCGGCAGGATCGTCTCCACGCCGAAGCCGTCTACGCGCTTCGCCCATTCGATGGCGTCGACGCCCGTCGCCGTGCGCCCGCCGTCGATCCACACCTCGTAGCCGGAGGGCATGTCCGCGCTGCGCGCCACGTCGATGGCCACCGTGACCTTGTCCGCGCCGAAGGCCTTCACCATCTCGGCGATCAGCTCCGGCTTGCGGAAGACGGCGCTGCTCGTGGAGACCTTGTTCGCGCCGGCGGCGAGGACCGCCGCCGCCGAGGCGACGTCGGCGATGCCGCCGCCGACCGTGAACGGGATTGTCGTGGCTTCGGACACGCGCCGGACGACGTCGAGCATCGTGGCGCGGTTCTCGACCGTCGCCGTGATGTCGAGCATCGCCAGTTCGTCCGCGCCGGCCTTGCAATAGGCGCGGGCGCATTCGACCGGGTCGCCGGCGTCGCGGATGTCGACGAAGTGGACGCCTTTGACGACGCGGCCGTCGCGCATGTCGAGGCAGGGCATGATTTTGATCGGTGTGCTCATGGGCGTTGTCCCGGTTGCGGTTGGATCATTGGGCGACTGGCCTGTTGTCGAGGGGTATCATGATCATTGCGCCGGCTTCGTCTTTGTTGACGAAGACGCTGGCGCGGCGCGTCTCCTTCGCGAAGGTGAGCATCCACGATTCCTCGGAGGTGAACGCGGAGGTCTCCTTCCAGCCGGCCGCCGCCATGTCGTCCTTGTAGCGCTGGCCGACCTTGCCGACGTCGTCCGGTGTTTTGAACGACACCATGGTGCTTTCGGCGGAGGTCATAGAGGAGTCGGGCCGGGCCCCGGGGTAGAGGAGTACGTCCTTGGGGAACGTGTCGGGGATATGGGTCTTCGCGCCAGATGAGAACGCGGCTGCGCCGTCTTCGGAGACGACTTGCACTGTGTCGCCCTCGACCTTGAAGTCGGCCTTGCGGCCCTGCGCGTCGGTGGTGGTGAACTTCATCGTCCCGCCGTCCAGGTCGACTTTCGCCGCGACGCCGTCGCGGGAGAGGCTCTTCTCGATGAGCTTCTCGGCGATGGCCTCTTCGGACTGCTTGCCGCAGCCGGCGAGCAGGGCGCAGACGGCGAGGCAGGGGAGGAAAACAGGGGTTGTATTTTTCATGCGAGTCCTTTCTTGAGGGTTCAAGTTTCCAGCTTCAAACTCCCCGCCTCCCCGTACCAGCCGATGATCTGGAGGCGGGGGAGTTCGTAGGAGAGCTGGCAGATCGCGGACATCGCCACGGGGTCGAGCGCCGGGGCGAGGATGTCGACGAAGAACGCGTATTCCCAGGGCTTGTCGGCGACGGGCTGCGACGAGATGGCCGCGAGGTTGAGGCCGCGGTCCGAGATCACCTCGAGGGCGGCGGAGAGCGCGCCGATGCGGTGCGGGAGGTTCATGATGATGCCGAGGCGCGAGGCGTCCGGCGTCACGACGAGCCGCCGGGCGACGGCGATGAAGCGGGTCT
>JAAZAI010000508.1 GCA_012514445.1 Lentisphaerota bacterium | reverse complement strand
GGAGGTCGTTGACCGTCACGCCCAGCGCCTTGCAGATGCGTCCCAGCGTCTTGAGCGACGGCAGGTTGTTTCCCTTTTCCGAATTGCAGAGCTGCGCCGGCTGCATCTGGACGAGAGCCGCGAGCTCCGCCTGCTTCATCTTCCGTTCCCGGCGGATCCGCCGGATGGCCTGCCCGACGCGGAGGGCTTCCTCGTTCTCGATCTTCGGCTGCTTCTTGGTCTTGTTTTTTTTCATGTCGCAATGTCCCCTTTGTTATTGGTTTACGTTCGAAAAACGAGGCTGTCAACCTCGGCGGGGTGGAAGCCGCCCCGATTTCACTTCGTCTCCTCGGCATGGCGCACGGCCATGGCGGATTTCGTCCGCCGCGTCGCCCTGTCGATGTCGAAGAGGCAGCCCTCCATCACGGCCGGCCCCGCGGCCACCGTGAAGAACGACGGCATCCCCGTCCTGAATTTCTTCATGACCGGCTCGATCTCCCGGCCGATCACCGACTCCACCGGCCCTGTCATGCCCAGGTCCGTGATGTATCCCGTTCCCTTGGGCAACACCTTCGCATCGGACGTCTGCACATGCGTATGCGTCCCGAACAGCGCCGAAATCCTGCCGTCGAGATGCCAGCCCATGCAGATCTTCTCCGACGTCGCCTCCGCATGGAAGTCGCAGAGGACGATTCCGTCCCGCGGCAGCGGCCCCGCAAGCAGCGCGTCGACCGCCGCGAACGGACAGTCCGCCGGCGACATGAACGTACGCCCGATCAAGCTCACGACCGTCACCTCCCCGAGCTGCGTCGACACCGTCGTCCATCCCCGCCCGGGGCAGCCCGCCGGCAGATTGGCCGGACGCACGATCCGCCGTTCCTGAGCCACGAGCGCCGGCGTGTCCTTCTGGTCCCACACGTGGTCGCCCAGCGTGATGACGTCCGCGCCGGCGTCGAAAAGCTCGCGCGCGATCTCCGCCGTGATCCCCTTGCCGCCGGCGGCGTTCTCGGCATTCACGACGACGACGTCCAAGGACGCCTCGCGGCGAAGCTCGGGCACGATCGCCTTGAACAGGCGACGGCCCGGGCCGCCAACAACATCGCCGATGCAGAGAATTTTCATGATGACGCCTGCTACTAACCTCTTGAATTTCCCATCCATCGCCAATTCCCGTCGCGCAGACGACGTTTGGCTAATCAATTGAGAATTTGCTGAAAATTTGTGTTAATTCTATTACGAATTCAACGCCGTTGCAACCTTATTCACCGCACCGGACTCAATCCAAGACCATCGCCTCCCACGGCCGGAGCCCCGACAGCGCATCCGGTCCGTAGAGGTTGTCCCGCCCGGCCGTCATCGCGCATCGTCCGGCGGCAATGACAGATTCACCCTTGAGCAGCGCGCTCAGGAAACCCGCAATGGCGCAGTCCCCCGCCCCAGATGCGTTGCAGACCCGAGCGGCGTCCACCGGCATCGGCTGAAGCCACCGGCCGTCCGGACATCCTGCGGCGTCCAAAGGCCAACGCGGCGCTCCTGCGGATTTGATCGGCGCTGCGGTGCGCAGATACGCGCCTTTGGGCCCGGCCTTGATCAGCAACACCTTCACGCCGAAGGCAAGCACGCGATCGGCGAGTTCGTCGTAAACCGACGCCGGGATCGCATCGATCAGGTCGCCCCCGGGCGCCTGCGCCGCAAAACGCGCATAGCCGGCGGAATCAAGCATGAAGAGGAGCTCTTCGATGCTCGGCGTGAAGATGTCGACGAACGGCAGCGCGTCCGCGAGGATCGCCGCCCAGTCCGTCCGGCCCGCCGGCGCATCCGGATCCGGCAGGGCCATGTCGAGCGAAATCGCGGGGCCGCAGGCGCGCACGGCCGCCAGCAGTTCCCGCAGTCCGCTGCCGCCGCCTCGCCAGAGCGCCTCCATGAGGGGCGGATAGCCAAAGTGAAAGAGACGGCAGCCCCGGACGACGCCGAGGTCGAGGTGCTCGACCGTGAAGCTCCGGTTGCAGCCGGGATCCTCGAGAAACATGCGGTCGACGCCCGGAGGCGCAAGCACGATGCCGTAGGCCGTGCCCCCCGTCGCGACGCGGCGGATCCCGTCGTGGACGCCGGCGGCGCCCAGCCGCGCGATGGCGAGGTCGCCCAGCGCGTCCTCGCCCACGCACCCCATCAGCGCCACGTCGCAGCCGAAACGCTTCATCGCGAGCCCGGTGTTCGCCACCACGCCCCCGAGGGAGAAGTCGAGACCACGCGTCTCGATCAGCTTGCCCGGCCGAAACAGCTCCGAGAAGGGAACCGCGCCGCGGGCGGCGAACCCCGGGGCGATGTCCACGCCCAGATAGCCGGCGACGACGACGTCAGGCATCGGCGATCACCTCGACGCCCAGCAGCGCGCACAACGTCCCCAGCGCGGCGCGGTTGTCGCCGTAAGTGACGATGTAGTGCTGGCTCATGACGTTCTGGACGAAGCGCTCGACGGGGAAGTCGAAGACGATCTCCAGGCTCGGGAGCTGCGGCGCGGGCGGCGCCCAGCCGGCCTCCTCCCACGAGGCCGGCGTGCGAGCCTTTCCCATCGCGATGTGCATCGCGTACCGCCCGCCGGCGTAGACGAGGCGGCACAGCGTGACAGGGCCGGTCTTCAGTTTCGAGACGTTCAGCAGCCCTTCGCCGAAATTGCCGAAGGCGTTGGGCATGACGACGACCGGGCCGTCGACGATGGCGGCGGGGACGTAGTCCGGCACGCCCATGAGAGCGCCGTTCTCCAGAAACTCGTAGAATTCCAGATAGGCGCCCACCTGGCCCGTCAGGTAGCGGACCATGAGCTGGGTCACCGCGCCAAGGCTGTCGTTTTCAGGCACCGAGGAAATGTCCAGCTCGTCGTGGAGCAGCGTCAAGGCGCCGGCGGGCGCGAACTTGAGCAGCCGTTTGACGCCGTCGACATCGCAGAAGGAAAACGCCGCGTAGCCGCGATCGACGATCTTCGCCTTCAGCGCCAGGAAGAGACGGATCGAGTTTTCAAGCGTCCCCGGCTGCGGTTCCCGGACGAACGTCCAGCGCCGTTTCAGCGCCTGGGCGAGCGCGGCCACGCAGCCTTCGTCGCCGCGCTCCATGAGCTGGGCGATTTCGAGGAGGTCGAAGTGCTCGATTTCCGGGCCAATCTGCGCCTTCAGCGACACGCCGTCGTACTGGGTTCCGTAGAGGCGCATGTCCCGGTAGCCCGCCATCCCGATCTTCGCCGTCCTGAGCAGGGCGGCGGCCCGGACGGCCTGGGCGTAGCCGAGGATCGCGTCGAGGGGCAGCTCACGTTCGCGGTAGGTCACGACGTACTTGAAATGGTAGCCCATGTCCGCCATCGGCTTGCGCAGGGCCGTCGTCCCGGCCTGATCGGCCGTCGTCACGTGCCGGCCGCCATCCTTCCAGCCGCTCAGGCCCCAGAGCACCATCGGCTTGTGCCGGAACGGCTCGATGACGGCGAACACCGCCCAGGACGGAATCCAGCCGGCGACGCAGACGACCAGCAAGTCGAATTCGCCTCCGGCCTGCAGCTCGCGCACTGCTCGCGCCGCCTGCTCGCCGCCGGGATCGTCGGAGACCGGCGCCGCCACGACCAGGTCGACGCCCCGCCTCGTCAGCGCCGCGGCGGCCTCGGCGCACCGCCCGTCGATGAATTCTCTCGGGGTGTTGACCTCCCCGAAGCCCACAAAGCCTGCTTTGATGTTTCGCATGTCGTCGTCCTCGTCTTGATGCCTGTGCCTAGATTTTCTGGATGAGATAGTAGATCGACGGGAAGTCGCCTCCGAGCGTGAAGGAAAGCGTCCCGTTCGCCAGCGTCTCCTGGACCGGTCCGCAGATCATGCCCGCGGTGCTGATGGCGGAGATCTTCAGGCCGGCGACGGCCGTGTCGAGCGCGATGTCGACTTCGACGACCTCCGCCAGAATCGGGCCGCGCCCCTTGCTGTATTGCCGCGAGCGTGCGTCGTTGTACGTCGCGTCGGTGTTGTCCGCGCGACCGACGGCCGTGAGCAGGATGTTGTCGCTCCGGTCCAGGGGGGCGTCGCTCAGGGAGCTCAGCGCGATGACGGCGAAGTCCGTCTTGCACCGGAGGCGCAGACCGCGCAGCTCGATCCAGCCGAGCGCGCCCAGGAAGCCGTAGACGGCCTTCGTGCGGGGCGTGTCGATGGTGGCATAGCGGTGCGCCAGATTTCGGTGGAGTTCCCCCGTGTCCGAGCGGATCTCCGCCGCGTCCTCGGCCACGACACGCTCGTCGAGGGCGAGCTGGCGCGGCGCGAGGGCCGGCGCGCCCGGCAGGCGCATGCCGATCCTGCCGACCTCGGCGGCGCCGCGCAGCGCCGGGCAGTGCCCGTTGTCGATCGGCGCGACCCCGCCGGGCTCCGCGCCGACGCGCGGCGCCCACAAGCCGGGCAGCGCCACTTCCATGTCGCCCGTCGATTCGCGAACGTCCCCACGTCGCAGCAAGATCGCCGCGTGGTAGAAGAGGCCGAACTTGGCGGGATCGTTGAACGTGTCGAAGACGCCCCCGCGATAGGGGACTCCCGCGAGGGCGTCGCTCGTGATCGGCATCGCGATCATGTCCGAGGCCTCGCGGCAGTCGTAGCGATACGTGTGAATCGCGGTCCCCGACCAGCCCTGCAGGGCTGAGACTGCGGCCAGATTCAGGACGCTCTCCGCACGCCATTCGTTCGGCCACGGATCGTCCCATTCCGAGACGAAGAAGGGGCGGTCGAGCGTGCGCATGAGCAGCAGCGACCCGTACCAGGGGTCGACGTGGCCCAGCATGGAGTCCGTCTTCACCTCCTTCACATCGGGCTTCCATCCCCAGTTGTAGAAGTAGGCGTGGCTGTCCATGAACGGGAGCCGCCGCTGCGCTTCGAGGCTCGCCGCACCGCCGCGGACCCAGTTCGTGCCGGCGATCGGGATGCGCACGCCCAGATCGGTCAGATGCCGATGCATCTGCTCATAGTAGTCCTGCATCGTCTCGACGATGAAGGCGAGGAGGTTCTCGGTCGTCTTCTCAAAGGCGACCGGACGCGGCGCCGCCGGCAGCCCGCGCCGCTCGAGCCACGCCGCGTAGCGCGCCTCCAGTTCCGAGCGGTAGGGCTCGACGAGATTCGCCATGTCGCCGAACATCTCGTTCTCGTTGGCGATCTCCGTCAGAGCGATGGCCGGATCGTCCCGGTAGGCGAGCCCCGTGTAGGGGTTCACATGCGTCCAGATCTGCGTGCAAAACTCCTTCTGCAGCTCGATGAGGCGCGGGTCGAAATTCGAATAGGGCCGCGCCGCGTTGCCGAGCCGCTCCGCCGCCGGCACGTCGTCGCCGGTGCGGAAGCGCCGGTACGTGAGCATGTCGAGATAGCAGTAGATGCCCTCTCGCTTGAGGCAGTGGATCAGATAGTCCAGCCGCTCCATACTCTCCGGATCGAGCTGGCGCGTCGACGCCAGGCGATTCCCCTTGGTGAACTGGAAGATGTTCGGGGTGGACCAGTCGCCGTCCAGTTGATGGAAGCGCACGAGGTTCACGCCGAACTTCGCGAGGCGACGGGCGACCTTCTCGCTGTAGTCGTGGGAGGGGAAGTTCGCCGCGCTGTTGAAGTTCGTCCCCCAGAAGCGGGCCTCCGTGCCGTCCTCGAAGACCATCTTGCCGCCGCGGCAGGTCAGGAAGCCGTGCTTCCCGGCCGGCTGTTCGCCCGCGAACAGATGGCGCAGGTCTACGGGCGCGTCGTCCCAAGGGAGGCTGTAGGCAACGGTTCGACGGAGGCTGGTTTGCATGGTGTTCCTTTCTCGGGGGTTGCGGGATCTTCCGCGATGGCGGCGAGCGTCTTCAGCGTCGCTTCGACGAGTTCCTGTCCGCCCTGGGGGGAGACTTCGTTGCAGTACGGGCTGGCGCTGTAGCCGCGGCCCCAGGCGCCGCGCTCGGTGGCCAGGTACGTCCCGCCGCCGTCGCCGGGCACGCCCGCGAGCTGCACGATGAACGTCTGCAGGAACGGGCTGCGCGCCTGGATGCGGTGCTGGAAATCGATGTAGAGCTCGAAGCGGTTCGAGGCGAACGCCACGTCGCCGAGGCGCAGCACGTGCATCTCCATGGGCAGCGTCGGCTCCGCGGCCTGCGACTCGTAGCGCGCGACGAGGCGCGCGCAGCGGCTGCGCCCGGCGGCCAGCGTCGAGTTGGCGTCCAGACGCTCGATCGGGTCGCCGTCCGTCTTGAAGGGCTCGGCCTCGAGCCGTGCCAGCTCGCGCCGCGCGTCCTCGTATTCCTCCGGAGTGACCAGGCGCCGGCTCAGCTCGACCGTCTCGACCACGTGCCGGATCGGCAGCGCCCGCTGGATGTCCTTCCGCGCCCAGGCCAGCACTTCGGTGAACGCCGCCTCGATGCGCTCGCCGATGTCCCGCCGCTGATCGTATTCGGCGACGTGGTTCGGATTCTCGCCGCCGTACTTGAGCGCGAAGCGGCGCGCCTCCGCCTTGCGGTAGTGCAGCAGGCGCGGGGCCTGGTCGCCGCCCGCCGCGCACTGCGGCAGGATGAAGATGTTCCCGTGCTTGGCGCGGATGGCCTGCCGCGCCTCGTGCCAATAGGAGGCGGAAAGGCGGCGCTCCATCTCGGAGTTCTGCGCGGGGCACGGCACGTTGACGATCGCGCCGGTGAGCTTCCCGTCCGCGTCGAAGGTGTAGAGCAGGTTGACGAACGGGTCGGCGCCGCCCTCGTAGTGGCTGAACATCGGATCGTCCGTTTTGCCGTACATCATCGCGTGCCCGCTCAGGCCGTGGCGCGAATTGCGAACCGCGCCCGGACGCTGCGAGACGTCGTCGAAGTAGACGACCCGGCGGCTGTGCGAGACCACCGCGTAGCCGTAGCCGTAGGCGATCCCGCCGGGCGCGCGCCCGGACCACGCCTCGACGATCGCCTCGGCGGCCTGCTCGACGAAGAAGCGCTGATACGCACCCGCCGAGGCGATCGCCACGCCCTCGTGCGGTACGCCGCCGGTCGGCGACGCGCCCCCGCCCCGCCAGTCCGAGCCGTCCCCATAGGTCGTCGGCCCCGTGTGCGTATGGGTGGCGTTCATCAGAATCTTCAGCACGGGAATGGCGGGGTCGAGCGCCGCCACCCGGGCGCGGATCTTGTCCAGCAGACGGGAGCGGATGATGACGATGTCCGCCGAGAGGAAGATGGCGCAATCCTCGCCGTTGTCGACCACCAGGGCGCAGACGGTCACCGGATCGACGATCCCCTGCGAGATGCGCATGTGGAACTGCCCCGGTATGTTGACCGGCTCCGTGGTGGAGACGTCACGCATGGCCCAGCCTATTTTCACTTCGTTCACTCTCACTCCTTTGATTCAAGATTCTGAATTTTGGATTCTGGATTCTGAATTCTGAATTCTGGATTCCGACTCCAACCGCCCTACAGATCGTAGAGCGTCTCGTCCCGCGTCGGCGGCGGGACCTTGCCCGCCCGGGCGCGGTCGCCGGGCGCGAAGGCGTCCTCGCCGGTGCCGATGATCTCGTCCATCTCGGCGCCGACCGCCTCGGGATCTTCGCCGGACTCGATCCGCCGCATCGCCTCGCGGATGTCCCGGTTGAACTGGATGCCGCTCGCCTCGGTGAACTCGCGCATCAGCGCCGCCGCCTGGCGCGGATCGCCGTCCGCCGCCGCGTCGAGCCGGCCGCCGAGGCGCTCGACCGCGCTCTGCATCTTCGCCTCGTCGATGGGCGCGTCGCCCAACTCGTCGGAGAAGTCGCCGGCGCGCACCGCCGCGAAATGCGACACCTGGCGCGAAAGCCGCTCCCCGCAATGCGGGCAGGCGGGCAGGGTCTCGACGTTGACGCGCCGGGAAAAGAAGCTGAGCAGCTTGTTGCAGCGAACGCAATGGAACTCGTAGATCGGCATCGACTTCTCCTGAAGTCTCTTGATTCTAGCAGAATCCTGGAAGGGGTTCCAGCCGACAATCCTTGATGGGTGTGCCCTGCCTGACCTGCCTGCCTTGGCGATTCCTATTGACATCCTGCAGCTTCTTCGGTTTAATTTTAGCCTACTGACCCATGAAAAAAATCATCCTCATCGGTGACTCGATCCGCTTGGGCTACTGCGGATTCGTCAAAGAGGTTCTAGCGGACAAAGCGGAGGTCTTCTTCCCCGAAGACAACTGCAAGTTCTCGCAGAACGTCTTCGTGCACCTCTCTTGGTGGAAGGACCTCGCCGGCGACCCCGCCACCGTGGACGTCGTGCACTGGAACTGCGGCCACTGGGACATGGCGCGCTGGCGCGGCGACGACAAGCCGCTCAACGATCCCGATGCGTACGCCGCGATGCTCCGCCGAATCGTCGAGCACATGCG
>JAAZAI010000507.1 GCA_012514445.1 Lentisphaerota bacterium | reverse complement strand
TCGGGGGCGTCGAACGCCGTAATCAACGTTTCAGGGATCTTTGCCGAGGTGTAGAAGGCGATTTCATGCACGCCGGGCGAAAGCGCATCGGCGAGGTTGACTTCGCCGCCTGGGAAGAAGACTTCTCCGACCTTTCGTCCGTCCACGTAGACGAGCACGGCCGAGGGAATCCAGGCGAAGCCGAGTTTCACGGCGCGGCCCGCCCAGTCCGGAGGGATCGTCACCGTGCGAGCGTACCACGCGCCGTCGAACGGACGGACTTTGCTCCCGAACACGTCCGCTCCCTTTTCATCGTAGACGGCCATTCCGTTGAGAACATTGCCCCCGTCCACCGGCCACTTGCCGGGAACCTTGAAGAACAGATCCATCGCCGCCGCCGCCGGAGCCGCTTCCATGTTCCGGGGATTGTCCTCGGGCTTGAGCGCCCAGAGCCCGTTGAGCGAAATCTTCTCCCGCGCCGCCGTCTTGACCCTGCCGGCGTCCGCGAAGCTCCACATCGCCTCGCGCGAGGGGAGTGCGACCATCGGCGGCTCTTCGGCAACTGCGGTCTGCGGCGGCAAATCGAATGCGGGGGCCGTCTTCGCCCCTGGACGGGCTTCGACGAGCGCGAGCACCTTCGCCGCGATTTTCCGCTGGCCTTCGAATCCCGGATGCACGCCGTCGGGCTCGCGTTCGCAGGGCGCGTACGTGCCGGGATCGGCGAAGAGGTCGGTGATGTCGACGTAGACCGCGTAGTCGCGGAACTTCGGGCCGTTCAACGCCTTCGCGAGGGCGTCGTTGAGAAGGGTCGCGTCCCGCCCGTTCGCCGCGTACTTGCCGCCCTCGCGGAACGCCTCGGAATTGGCGCCGCCGACGGCGACGACGAGGGCCTGCGGATTCTCGCGGTGCAGCGCCTCGACGAATTCGAACATGCGGTAGGCGACATCCTCGCCCTTGTTGTTGTACAGGAGGTCGTTGGTTCCAAGCGAAAAGGCGATCACGCCCGCGCGGCGGATTCCATCGAGCATCCCGTCCCGCGTGACCCCGCCCGCATGCGCATCCATGTACTGGTTGTGGTTGGCGCTCCGGGTGAGCACGCTGCGCCAGGCGGAGAGGCGGCTGCCGGCCTTGGCGTCGTTCAGACACTCGAGGCCGAGCCCGTCCGCAACGTGCTTCGCCCAGGATCCGCCGGGGCCGCCCGCCTTGGTGCCGAACGTGATCGAATCGCCGATGGCGTAGACGATGCCGGCTCCGGTTCGATGCTTCTTCGGGATGCCATCGGAGCCGTTTGTCCAGATGGCGAGATCGAGCGGCGCGTATTCCGCCCGGTACTCCACGTCCCCGGCAATCGTCACCTGCTCCCATTTCGGATGGAGCTTCTTCTGCGAATCCATCCAGCCGACGAACATCTTGCCGTTGTAGTTGCCGGGATGTTCGAGGACCAGGCTGCCGGTCGTCTTGACCAGAACGGGATCCTTCCAGTTGGAGATGAATTTCGCGGTGTGGAAACCACTGGCGCAAGCCGCGCCTGCCAGCAAGGAAGACAATGCTAGAATTTCATGCTTCATCAATAATACCCCAAACAATATTTCCAGATGACAACTCCCGCCAGCAAGCAATTCCCAGCGGTAAATGAGGGTTGTCAGTTCATGAATGCGTTTTCATCTGACGACAACGCAGATGCCGACGACCATGTCGATTCCAAGGAGCGGGCGGAGGGAAAGGTCGATGTCGGGCGTCACGTAGTCCGCGATCCACGTGGATCCCTTCTTCCCGATTTCGCCATTCGCGGCATAGGGCGCCCATGCGGCTTTGTGCGCCTTGTAGACGTATGTCGTGATCTTCCGTTCGGGCATCCCGTCGAACAGCTTGCCCGCGGATCGGGTAAGGTCAATTTGGTTTGTGATGATCGTCGGCGGCGCACCCATGAAAACAACGGTCTCGAGCTTGTCCATCCCGTTGAAAAACCTGGCGCCGAGCTTCGTGCATCCCGCGCCGACGAGAACCGTGTCGATGCCGGTGCCGGAAAGCGGATTCGCCGTGCCGCCGTAGTCGGAGACATAGGAGAGATCCGAAAAGCCGGTGAGGTCGATCGTCCCCTTCAGCGACGAGCAGCCGAAAAATCCATCCTGGCGGATTCCGCTGAACCTGGCGCCGGACATCGCCGCGTCGAAAGCGACGTTGGTCAGGGACGTGCACCGGGTGAACGCCCCTTCCGCCCAGCCGGCGATGCACTTGAGGTCGGGGCCGAACACGACGGAGGTGATTTTCGACGAGGTGAACGTGCCCGTGCCAATGGTTCCCGCCACGCCGACGAGCCGCGCATCCTGCGCACACGGCAGCGCCTTGAAGGCGCC
>JAAZAI010000506.1 GCA_012514445.1 Lentisphaerota bacterium | reverse complement strand
TGTTGTTCGAACTCGGGAACGTGGTTCCAAGTCTTCGGAAATTAGCGCTCGTGCCCGGTCTGCTGATCGAGGACGCACCGGTCTTTTCGCACCGAACCAGCTCCCTTTCCCCAAGAAACCAGATGGGGCACCGAAGCGGTTCCGCCCCCGCCTTCTTCTGCAATCACAGCTACGGCATGCCTTGGTGGAGCGAGCAGTTTGGTCCGTCACATCCGGAAATGTTCATCCCGCAAAAACCTGACAGGAATATCCAGGACGATCGAGCCGCAAAAGTCAAGGCCACGCAGGCAGACTTGTCCTTTCTCGACTTCACGGAGCCACGGGTTCTTGAAAGTCGACTCGAGCAATACACCCGCTTCTACCAAGACGGAGAGGCGGGGGGATTCTACTTCAACCCGACGCTTCACTATCGGGCTCGTCGACCAGGTAGTAGGCCAGAAGCGCCGGGTGGCTGCGCGCCGCCTCGACGACGGTCGTGATCTCCGCCGCCTGCGCGTCGGTCAGGGTTCCCTGCATCTTGGTGTGCTTGAACAAATCCGACGTGAACGGGTACGGCGTCGCAATGACTTTCTTGCCGCCGACTCTGGCCTTGTCGAGGTAGTTCGTGTCGGGAACGCCGTACCGCAGCACCACGTTCATTCCAGGTTCGCGGTCGAGTGGGCCCATGTACCAGCCGAAGGGGAAGAAGGGTTTGCCGTCGACGTGGAGGTTGCCCCGCGCGTCCAGCCACGCCTCGCCCTCCAGAGGGGGCAGCTTGCGGATCTGCCGGACGAGCGGCTTGACGCCGGGCATCTCGACGACCATCTCGTACGTTCCGTCTGGATGATCCTCCATCGGGAAGGCGAAATCCTGCCGGGCCGCGGCGGCGGCGAACGTCTTCGGTTCCGTCTGGACGCCTTCGCCTTGGAGGCGGATGGCGATCGGCCTTCCGACGAGCGCGGGATCGCAGTGAAGCCGGGCCTCGATGCGGGGCGTCTTCTGGCTGGCGAAGAGGCAGTCGCGGTAGGCGGGTTCGAGCAGCTCCAGCTTCAGCGGCTGGTCGTCCACCTCCGCCTCGACCTGCCAGTCGAAGCGCGTGGCCGCAGGATCCCCGGCATCCGTCAAGCGGAGGCGAAGCCGATGCCGCCCCATCTTCTGCACGGGCACGTCGAACGCCACCTTCCTTTTTGCATCGGGAGCAAAGGTTTCGCGCGCCACGCGGCGCTCTCCGGCGAAGTCCAGGACGACGTCCGCCTGCCGTTCACGCCCGGTTTCGTTGATGAGAACCGCCTCGACCCGGCAGACCGTCTGGGTTTCGCTCCAAGTCGACTGGACGGCGGGTGGCAGGCAGGACCACCAGAACGGGGCGGGGTCGAAAGACGCCAGTTCCATGCGCCGATATCGGGTCGGCTGGCCGAAACCCCTTGTTGGATCCAGGGGGGACCAGGTGCTGAACTCGGGCTTCGGGGAGAACCGCGCACGGGCGACGTTGACGCCCCAGGCGGCTTTGGCGCCGGGTGCGAGGCGCAGCGAGGCGAAGGGGATTTTCAACTCGGTGGTCCAAAGCCCGTCGGCGATCCGGACTGCCGTCTCCGCCCGCGCGTCCCATTCCGGGCGCATCGAGAATGTTCCCGCGCCCTTGTTGTCGTCCTCGCCGTAGGCGTCGTAGACGGTGCCCTTCCAGTTGACGATGATCTGGAAGAAATGCAATCCCGTCGTGCCGGGGTCGAGATGGATCTCGACGCAGTCGTCCTTCCAGAGCTGGGCGTCGTGGACGTTGGTTGACTTCAGGGTCAGCGTGGAGGCGTCGGGCACCTCCGCCTCGACGCAGACGAACAG
>JAAZAI010000505.1 GCA_012514445.1 Lentisphaerota bacterium | reverse complement strand
GTTCTCGAAGTACTTGACGGTGACGGGGTGGAGCCCCTGCGCCAGCGGGAGTGTGGCGGTTTTCTCGGAGAAGCTGTGCAGGCCGCCGTGGTCGATGGCGAGCGCGCCGTCGAGCCAGAGCTGGGCGCCGTCGTCGGAGGCGAGGCCGAGGGTGTAGATTCCGGACTGGGGCACGAAGAGGCAACCGTCGTGGACGCTGGCGAAGGTGTCGGCCATGCAGGCGGGCAGGCCAGGCCAGACCGCGGTCGAGTCGGGATAGTCGATGCGGGCGTCGACGCGGAAGACGCGGGCGGTGGTGGCGGCGGCGAGGTCGGGGAAGGCGGAGAGGCCGGTGGCGAAGTCGTAGAAGGCGGCGGAGAGGCCGGTTTCGTAGCCGACTGGGGGCTCGGCCACGGTGACGACGACGGGCGCGGAGGGGGCGGAGGCGCCTTCGGCGTCGATGGCGAGGGCGACGAGTTCGTGTGCGCCGGCGGGGGCGTTGGTCCAGACGAAGGCGGCGTTGGCGGCGTTGGTGGCAAAGAGCGTTGCGCCGTCGGCGAGGATGCGGACTTGGGCCACGGCGCCGTCGACATCCCAGGCGTCGACGGTCAGGGGGATGGCGTTGCCTTCGACGTAGCGGGCGTCCTCGGCGGCGAGCACGGCGCAGGGCGGCTCGTTGGTGAACGGGAGGTGCCAGAGGGCGGAGGCGGGCACGACGGCGCGGGGCAGCGCCGCGGCGGGCGCCTCCCATTCGAGCTTGAGGACGGCGGCACCGGCGTTGTCGTAGTAGTCGATGGCGAGGGCGTGGAAGCCTTTGGACAGGGCGACCGACCCGGACCGGGTGCGCAGCGTGTGGGCGGCGGCGTCGGCGACGACGACGGCGTCGTCGATGGCGAGCACGGCCCCGGCGTCCGAGGAGAGGAGGAAGGTGTAGGTTCCGGGGACGAGCACCTGGATGAAGCCGGTCATGCGGCAGGCGAAGTCGTCCTTGAGGCTTGCGTCGACGTGTTCCCAGGCGCCGGTGGCGCTGGCGTAGTCGACGCGGGGGGCGACGAGGAGGTCGCGAATGAGAAGCGTCTCGAAGTCCGGCATGGCCGTGAGATAGCCGGGGGTGGCATGGAACTCGGCGCGAAGGCCGGGAAGGCGGGTGCGCGGGTCGAGTTCAAAGACGTCGGGGTCGGTGCCGAGGGCGTGTTCGAGGGCGTTGGAGAGGCCGTCGCCGTCGCGGTCGAGGTCGGCGTCGGCGGGATCGAGCGGATCGAAGCCGTGGGCGGCCTCCCAGGCGTCGGGCATGGTGTCGGCGTCGGAGTCCGAGGCGAGCGGGTCGGTGCCGAGCCGGTGCTCGGCGGCGTTGGCGAGGCCGTCGCCGTCGGGGTCGGCGTCGCCGTCCTGGCCGAGGCCGCCGAAGTGGGCGACCTCCCATTCGTCGGGCAGCGTGTCCCCGTCGGACGAGAGTCCGTCGGGGCGGCTCGAGTCGAGCCGGATGCTGTCGTAGGTGCCGCGACGTCCCTGAATTTCAATTCCGGAGAGGGCGGGGGCGTCGGTTCCCATGCCGAGGCCTTCGGCGACGAGGACGCCGTTGAGGTAGAAGTCCCAGGTCCGGGAGCCGTAGTCGAGGCGGACGGTGCAGCGAATCCAGGCGTCCTCCTCGACGGCGGGGGCATCGTCGAGCGTGCGCCACATCGGAGCTGGGGCGAGACTGCCATCGAGGACGATGGGATGGCCTTGCGTGTTGAAATAAAGCGTGACGGCGGCCCCTTCCGGAACCGGGGGCTGTTCGGTGCTGAAGCCAACTTCCTGATGCCAGTCCATCCAGACGACCTGCGGGACGTTGGTGAAGGCATGGGAGACTGAGACGTCCTCGTCCACGCCGGGGGCGAGCACCTTGAGCGAGGCGATGCCCTCGAAGGCGTGGTTGGTCTGGACGGTGGCGGCGCCGGGGAGGCTGACGGACCAGCCGTTCTGGCCGTCGAGGTCGCCGGGGGAGACGGTGTCGGCCTCGAAACCTTCGAAGAAGGCGTAGGCCGCCGGGGCGTCGGGCACGAGCGGCAAGCTGCCGCGGGCGATTTCGACGCCGTCGGCGACGCCGTCGCC
>JAAZAI010000504.1 GCA_012514445.1 Lentisphaerota bacterium | reverse complement strand
GCCGCGGAGCTTCAGCGCGTGGGGAGGGGCATCTGGTGCCAGACGCCGGCGTTCGGGTGTCCGATCGAGCCGCACTACATGGCGTTCTTCATCCATTGGCTGCCAAAGCGCGTCCAACGGCGGCTTCTCCGCCACTTCACGCCGATGGGTTCCTTTTTCTCGGCGTTTCGTGTATGATTGGCTGCGAAATCAATTGGGAAAGGAATTCATGAGTCAAACCGACATGTATGCCCCATGTCCATGCGGCAGCGGGCAGAAGTACAAATTTTGTTGCTACCAGAAGCGGCAGTCCGGTGCGTCCAGTTTGAAAAGCGCAAGATTTTGGGCGGGACTTTCCGCCCATGCTGCGGCGGAATACGACGTGCTTGTGGCTCGCGACGGCGAAAGATTTCTGAAGGCGGTGGATTTGAATCGCGACGCCATGCGTCAGATGCAGCGGTCGGAGTTCGAGAAGGCGATCCCGGTCTTCCGGAAGGCGGTTGCGCTGTCGAAGGACTACTATTCGCCTGCGAACAATCTGGCCGTTTGCCTGTATGCTGTCGGAAAGTTGGCCGAGGCGGTCCGCGTGCAGCGCAAATCCCTGGAGGATTCCGATTTCAAGAATCCGTTTGGGCTGGCCAATTTGGCGACGCTGCTGTACTTCGAAGGCGAGGAGACGGAGGCGCGGGACTGCCTGGAGCAGGCGCGGACTCTGGAACCGCCGAGCGGGGACGCCTGCGTGAAGGTCTGCGAGGTGCTGGCCCGGTTCAGGCGCCATCGGGACTTGCTCGACTACGTCGACGCCAGCCGGTACGCGGGCGAAATGGGCGTCTGCTTCTACTCCGGGGTCGCCGCCGCCAATCTTGGAGACATTGATCGCGCGGAGCGGGATCTGCGGAAGGTCAACATCGGGTATCACAAGGCCGACAAGGCACGCGACTATCTGGACCTCCTCCGCCGGGGCGGGCGGCCGAACACGGTTCGGGGCGACTGGCCCTATCTCGAGACCTACGAACTCTGTCCGAGAGCGATCATCGACCAGATGACTTCCAAAAAGAACAGCCAGATCTGGCTTAAGCGCCCTATCGCCGTCGATGTCTGCGAGCTGATGATGAATGACCTTCCGAATGAATCCAAGGACTCCGTCGAACTTCTCTGCATGATATCCCATCCGGCTTCGGTCGATTTGCTGAAGGTGATCGTCAACGGGAGGTTCGGCCCGGACGTCATCCGGATCGATGCGGTTCAGGAACTGCAGAAACGCGGCGTGCTGAATGCCGACGAGCCGGTTGCCCTGTTTGTCGATGGGGAGGTCCGGGAGGTGAAGCTGACAGGATGCCAGTTGAATTCGGATTTTCAATTTGTCGATCCGCTGCCGCCGGAGTGGGAGGAAGTCTATTTTGCCTCTGTCGAGGAGGCGCATGGGCCGGATCCGGATTGGGCGTTTGTCGAAAGCTCCTGCCGGCGGGTCATGGAGGCGTTCCCGGAGCACCATTCGGCCCGGTTCAATTATTGCGCCGCGCTGAGAAATCAGAACCGTGAGGATGAGGCGGAACCGATTCTGTGGGATCTTGTCAAACGCGCTCCGGACTACCTGTTCGCCCGCGCGGCGCTGGTGCAACTGCTGGTCGACCAGGATCGTCTGAAAGAGGCTGGAAAACTGATCGACACAACCCCGGAAGTCAAGGAAACGCATCCGGCGGCCATGGTGGCTTGGTTGCTCGCGCAAAGTGAGTATCATGATGTGAGCGGCGACGAAGACATCGCCGACGAAATGCTTCTCCAGGCGTTGGAAATCGACCCGGACAACCCGAGGGCGAATCAACTCTGCGAAGACTACGGACTCCCCGCGCCCCGGAAACGTGGGAAACGAAAGCGTTGACACAGG
>JAAZAI010000503.1 GCA_012514445.1 Lentisphaerota bacterium | reverse complement strand
TGTGTTCCAGTTGCCCTGCGCCTCGGCGTCGATGCCCGCGATGTCGGTCGGGCCGAGCGCCTGGTCCTCGGCGGTGGCGAAGTTGATGCCGATGGAGCCGGGAACGCCGGGCGGCGCGATGACGAACGCCTGAGCGGGCGGGCTCGGCTTCACGCCGTCCGCGAAGACGACGGCCTTGAAGGTGGCGGGCTTGTCGACGGCGAGCGGCCCCGCGTAGACGGCGGAGCGGTCGGTCGGGTCGGAGCCGTCGAGCGTGTAGCGGATCACGGCCCCGGGTGTCGGGGTGGAAACCGTGACACGGGCCGGAGTGGCGCCGGCGAAGCCCTCAACCTGGATTTCGGGTTGCTGGGCGGCGCCGCAGTAGACGCGGACGAAGTCCACCCACATGTCGGTCTGGTTGCCGTAGCGCGCCATGTCGATCTGCCAGCCGCTGATGCCGCCGATGGCGTAGTTGATGAGGAACCAGGTGGGCTGCGCCAGCGAGGTCGGACCGGTGGGGTGGCGGCCGACTTCGATGTTGTCGAAGTAGTAGACCGTGTCCGTCTCCGTGATGGCGAGACCGTAGGTGTGCGGCGTCCACGACCACGAGGACTGCCCGCCCAGCTTCAAGGTGTCGGTGCGGAAGCTGGTGGGCTTGAAGTCGGGATTCGGGGAGCCGTCGGGAAGGTTTTTCTCCGCCCAGGCGGGCTTGGTCTGGTTCCAGAAATGGCTGACGCTGTGGTAGACGCCGCCGGAGTTCGGATTCTTCGGTCCGTAGCCGCCGTAGCCCTCGATGATGTCGAGTTCGTCGGTGCCCATCTTCGCGAGAGGAGCGTAGGCGGGGTCGGACTTGTCGAGGCCGTGGGTGCCCTTGGTGAGCGTCCAGAAGGCGGGCCAGGTGCCCGGCGCGGACTGCGCCACGAAACGGCATTCGAAGTACGCGGGCACAGGCACGCAAACGCCGGTGGAATCGGCGCGAAGCGAGGAGAGGATGCCGGAACGGCCCTTCGTGTCGAGCGGTTTGGAGGCGTGGATGCGCAGGAACGTGCCCATCTGCCCGAAGGGCTCGTTCTCGCCCATCGGGTCGGAGAACTGCCAGCCGCTGAAGTCGCCGCCGCCGGTCTTGTGCGCGGCGTAGCGCGCACCCCGACCGTCAGGGGAAATCGAGAGCGGGCCGTCGAAGTCGTCGGCGAAGACGAGCTTCATGCCCTTGGCGCCGGGCGGATCGGCCTTGGGGGCGCCCTGGTTCCAGACGACGCCGCCGAGGTTGTAGAGCTGCAGCTCGCAGTAGTCCTGGCGGTTCTTCTCGTCCCGAGCCTGGATGCGGATCGTCGTGGGGCCGTTGGGGAAGTCGTCCGCGTGGAAGACGAAGCTCCCCATTGCGTCTTCGCCGAACTTGATCTCCGCGAGCAGCGCATCGTGGCCCCATTCGCCGGGCTTCTCCTTCGTCGGCTGGCGCCAGCAGAAGGCCTTGGCCTGGGTCATGCCCGGTGCCTTGAAGACGACGGTGACGTCGCCCTTGACGTTGGAGCAGTAGGCGGGGGCGAGGACCTGGATGGACTGGACGAAGTCGATGCCCTTCGTGGTGTCGCCGGCGTAGAAGTCGGGATACTCCTCGGAGGCCTTGACCGTGGCGTCGGCGGGGGCGAGGAGCGGAGCGGCGGCGAGGCCGACGGCCATCGCGCCGAGGGCGTGCTGGAGGGAGGATGCTGTGTTTTTCATGGAGGGTATTCAGGGAGGTCTAGCGCACGACGAACACCGTCGGGCTGTGCAGGATGGAAACGGTGCCGGGGCCTTCGGCACCGTAGGCGAGTGTGTAGGCGCCGGGAAGGCCGGCGACGGCGAAACTACCGGTGAGATCGCCGTCGCACGTGATCAGAACCTGGCCGTCCACGGGGGCGCCGGAGAGGTGAAGCACGCTGGCGCCGCCCAGGGCGAGGTCGCCTTGCGCGACGAGCGCGACACCGGATTCCGGCAGGGCGTCCAGGTCGATGAAGACATCGCCGTTGATCTCAGCGGCCTGCTGCAGGGTCAGCGTGCTGTTGAAGAGCGTCAGGTCGCCGTTGAGGACGAACGGCATCTGGACGCTGGCCGTGGTGTTGGAGCAGAGCATCTCGCCGCCGCTGCCGAGGCTCTGCCCGATGGTCAGCGTGTTGCCGGCCGTGCCGCGGTAGGCGGTCGTGCCGGCGACCATCTCCAGCCGGAAGTAGTTGGTGCTGCCGAACGCGGGATCGAACACGTAGTTCTGGCTCGATCCCGTGGTGGTGCTGGCATTGTTCAGGCGGAAGGCGTTCGAGCCGCTCCAGCTCATGTTGACGAGTTGCGAGCCGCTCTGGTTGCCGAGGACGTTGACCGTCGTCGAGTTCCGGAACGAGACGACGCCGTCGTCGATGGCGATGTCGCCCGGCGTGAGCGAGGTGATCGTCGGGGTGATGGAGGTGAACTGGAAGACGCCGCCGTCGGTCGCCGCAATGGCGTTGTCGTTGGCGGCGCCGACCACCAGGGTATTCGCTTCGAGGATGCCGCCCTTCGACACGGCGATCCGGTTGCCGGAGGAGGATGCCGCGCCTGAGACGGTGCCGCAGGTGGCGCTCGCGGTCAGACGGACTTCGCCGCCGCTCGTGATCGTCAGACGGTTGTCCGTCGCGGCGCCGCCGGCGACGGCGTCCGCCATCGCGCCGACCTTGATGCTGCCTCCGAGGACGAGCCCGCCGTTTTCAACGACGAGGTAGTTCCCCTGCGCGACGCTGCCGTTCTGCTCGACGCCGACGTTCAGCGCCTTGCTGCCGAAATTCCACGTCGCGCCGAGGCCGGTCACGAGGACGCCGTTGCCGATGGCCGACGAGCCAACGTTCTTGTTCCGTCCGATGTTCGAATCGTTGGCCGTGAGGAAGGATCCCCCTGCCCCGATGATCATGCGGTTGCCGATCGCCGTGCCGGAAACGGGATTGCCGGCACCGCCGATGCAGGTGCTCCATTTGGAGATGTTCCGGATCTCCCCGCCGTCCGCGACGTAGACGACGTTGCTCGACGCGACGCCGGTTCCGAGGGAAAAAGTGGATCCCCCGCCGTCGCCGACCACTTCCGAACCGGCGCCGACGACGTCGAGCCGATTTCCGTTGCCACCAGCACCCACGACGATCGAACCGCCGATGAATTGTCCTCCGTTGGTGACGCAGGCGTAGTTGCCGAATCCGCCTCCGGAGCCGACGTTCAGCGCCGTGCCGTTCCCGACCTGCCAGACGGCCGATCCCGGGAAGCCTTTGCCGTCGATGATGGCGACGTTGCCGGTAGCCGATCCGGAGCCGATGGAATGTGGATAGGACTTGTAGATCTTCGAGACGAACCCGTTCCCGCCGAGGATCTCGATCCGGTTTCCGTTGGCGCGGGTGCCGACGCCGACGCCGTTGTTGCGGTTGTTGTCGACCTCGTAGTCCCAGATTTCACCGCCGTTGGCGATGACGACGCGGTTGCTGCTGGAGTTGGTTCCCCTTCCAACGGCAAATCCCGTGTTCCCGGAGTCAAGAATGCCCGTGATTTTAGCTCCGCCCGTGACGCCCCTGCCATCGACGAGCAGCGTGTTGCCGCTTCCATTGTCCACGCCGAGCAAGACGCCGTAGTTGCCGCAGTTCACCACTGTCGACTGGCCCGCAACGCCGGTGCCGATGATCTGGATCGGGATGTTGCTGTTCCCAGTTCCGGTTGTGATCGTGGCCTTGGTGCCGAAGTAGCTGTTTGAGACGGAGAAAGCGCCGGTTCCGTTGAGCGTGAGCTTGCCGACCGTTCCCGTGGAGTTGAGCAGCGTCAGGTCGCCCGGGCCGTCCTTGACGAATTCGCCGAGACCGTTGATGCTCCGACCGTCGAGGACGGTGTTTTCGGCGATGATGCTCTTCAGGATGCCTTGATGGATATACGTGTCGCCGGACCAGGTGATGTTGGAGACGGTCAATGTGCCGCCGCCCCAGACCGTGAGGCCGTTTGCGATGATCTGCGGTTCGATGGCGGAGGACGAGGTGGCGTAGGCGACCAATTCGTTGGTGCCGGCTGTGAGGACGCCGTCGCCTCGGATGGCCCGGCCGACGAGGAGGAGACCGCCGCTGGCGTTTGTGAGCGTCATCCCGACGGGGACGGTGAGGTCGGCCGTGACTCTCAGCGCATGGACGGCGGCGTCCGCCTCCAGCGTCCGGGTCGAGGTGTTGTTGA
>JAAZAI010000502.1 GCA_012514445.1 Lentisphaerota bacterium | reverse complement strand
CTCAAAATGCCCACGGCCACCCGCCACCGCTTCAGGAACGGCTTCGAGGTCGACGCCTTCTATTCGCACGACCGCTGCGCCGTGTGTCTCTCCGAACCCGGCGAACCGCTCCGCGCCTTTTGCGCCGAGAGCGGCATCCGCCTCCTTCTCGCCCCTTCCGACTCCGCTCGCTGGAGCGACTGGTTCGACCAGGAACGCGAACTCTTCGCCAGCCGCGTCTAGCCTCCAACCGCCTTTCAAGGACTTCTCCATGCCAGTCTTGTTGCAATCACCCGGGTCGATCGTCAGCGCCAGAGGTCGCGAATGGATCGTCCAGCCCGGCTCCACGGAAACCTGCCTGCGCCTCCGTCCCATGACCGGCTCGGAGGCCGACGAGTGCGTGATCCTCCCCGAGATCGAGTTCACGCCACCCGCGCCCGCCGGCTTCGGGATGCCGGAGCCGGATCTGGCCGGAACCTACAACCAGGCCGTGCTCCTGCGCGACGCCATGCAGCTCAAGCTGCGCAACGGCGCCGGTCCGTTCCGCTCCTTCGGCAACATCGCCGTCGAACCCCGCGCCTACCAGCTCGTGCCGCTGCTCATGGCGCTGCGCCAGCCCGTCGTCCGCCTGCTCGTGGCCGACGACGTCGGCGTCGGCAAGACCATCGAGGGCGGCCTCGTCCTGCGCGAACTGCTCGACCGCGGCGAGATCGCCCGCTGCGCCGTGCTCTGTCCGCCGCACCTCGTCGACCAGTGGTGCCAGGAGCTCAAGCGCCACTTCAACATCAACGGCGTCGCGCTCACGGCCTCCTCCGCCGCCCGCCTCGAACGCGACATCCCCTCCGGCGAATCGCTCTTCACGCACTACCCCTTCGTGGTGATCAGCCTCGACTACATCAAGAACGACAACCGTCGCGACAACTTCTTCGCCACCGCGCCGGAATGCGTCATCGTCGACGAGGCGCACACCTGCACCTTGCTCGGTCCCGGCATCCAGAAACGCTGGGAGCTGCTGGAGAAGCTTGCGGAGAATCCCGCCCGGCACATGGTCTTCCTCTCCGCCACGCCGCATTCCGGCAACGAACAGGGCTTCTTCAACCTCCTCTCCCTGCTCAATCCCGAGTTCAAGACGCTCCAGTTCGGCGAGAACAAGGCGCTGCGCGAAAAACTCTCGGACTCTTTCGTCCAGCGCCGCCGCCACGACATCGAGGAATGGCAGTCCGGTTCGGAATTCCCCGTGCGCCTCCAGCAGGAGGCCACGTATGCGCTCTCCGGCAAATGGCAGCAGTTCTTCAACGACGTCTACAACTACTGCAGCAGCCTCGCCCTCCGCCACGAGGCCGCAGGCTCTTCCAACGGCATCGTCTGGTACGCCACCCTCGCGCTGCTCCGCTGCGCATCCTCCTCGCCAGGCTCCGCCATCAAGGCGCTCTCCAGCCGCCTCAACGGCCTCTCCGAGTCCGAATCCGAGGAGTCCCTCGAAGCCAACCGCGTCTACGACGACGTCGTCGCCGACTCCGCCGAAAGCGACTTCGAGCCCCGCCTGCCCGAAGCCGAGGACAAGGCCGCCCTCCGCAAGCTCGTCCAAGCCGCCGAGGCGCTCGTCAAATCCAAGGACGACCCCAAGCTCGCTCGCCTCGTCGCCATCCTCAAGGGCATGCTCAAGGAGGGGAGCAGCCCCGTCGTCTTCTGCCGCTACGTGGCCACCGCCAACTACGTCGCCGTGGCGCTCAAGACCGCCTTCCCGGATTGCGCCGTCCGAGCCGTCACCGGCGAATCGCCCTCCGACGCCCGCGAGGCGATGATCGAGGAGCTCGCCGAGTCCTCGCCCCGCATTCTCGTCTGCACGGACTGCCTCTCCGAGGGCATCAACCTCCAGGAGCATTTCAACGCCATCGTCCACTACGACCTGGCCTGGAACCCCACCCGCCACGAACAGCGCAACGGGCGCGTCGACCGCTTCGGACAGACCCGCAAGCAGGTCAAGTGCGTCATGCTCTACGGTCAGGACAACCCCGTCGACGGCCTCGTGCTCAACGTCATCCTCCACAAGGCCGACAAAATCCGCCGCGAGCTTGGCGTCTCCGTGCCCATCCCCGAGAACGACCAGCGCGTCTCCCAGGCCATCGTCAAAGCCGTCCTCCTGCGCGAATCCCTCCACGCCGGCGGCTACCGGCAGACGACCTTCGACGATCTCCTCGCCTCCGACGACCTCCCCGACATCGAGACGAGCTGGACGCTGGCCGCCGAAAAGGCCAAGGCAAACCACACCCTCTTCGCCCAGCGCAGCATCAAGCCCCAGGAGGTGCTGCCCGAATGGCGCAAGTCCGTCGAAATCCTCGGCGGCCCGGACGATGTCGAACGCTTCGTCCGCAATGCCTGCGCCGCGCTCAACGCCCCGCTGGAAAGCGCCGGCGACCGCCTCTGGCGCCTCGCCCCCGCCCATCTGCCCGATCTGCTGCGCGAACGCCTCGACGAGGCCGGCGTCGATCCCCGCAAGCCGCTCGCGATCAGCTTCCATTCGACCTCCACCGAAGGCGCCGTCTTCATCCACCGCAGCCACCCCCTCGTCGTCACGCTCGCCGAGTACGTCATGGAGTCCGCCATCGCCGGGCCCGAGATCGGACAGCCGCCGCTGGCCTCCCGCTGCGCCGTCGCGCTCTCCAACGCCGTCGCCAAGGTCACCGTGGTGCTGCTGCTCAGCCTGCGCCACCAGTTGCGCGTCGTCCGCGAAGGCGTCTCCCGCACCCTCGTCGCCGAGGAGACCGTCTCCCTCGCCGCCGAAGGCTACGCCAATCCGCGCTGGATCGACGCGGCGGGCGTCAAGTCCCTCCTCGAACAGCCGCCCGCCGGCAACCTCTCCAGCCTCGCCGTCCAGCGGAGCCTCGCCGAGGCCTTCGCCTTCGTCGCCTCCCAGCAAGACCATCTGGACGCGCTCGCCCGAAGCCGCGCCGAAGCCCTCCTCCAGGACCACCGCCGGGTGCGCGACGCCGCCGGCGACCGTGGCCGCTACGCCGTCGAGGCCGTCCTTCCCGCCGACGTCATGGGCGTCTACGTCCTCCTGCCCGGCGAACTCTAATTCCAAGGTTTTCCTCCCATGGCCAGACACCGCAGCTTGTCCGTCTTCGACACCTTCCGCAACGAGGGGGCGCTCTTCGTGCCCGACATCCTCGAGTCCGTCGCCCACGGCCGGCTCGACGCCCGGCATCCCTTCCACCTCCCCAAGGGTCTGGCCATCGCCGACGAATACGGCCGCGCCTTCCGCATCGCCACCGCGCAATGGCGCGAATTCACCCGCAAGCGTGCGCAGACCAACGTCAACGTCGTCACACGCGCCTTCGTCACCGAATTCCTCGGCGACGCCCTCGGCTACGATGTCTCCGCCGCCGCCGGAACGCCCCTCGAAAGCCCCTTCCTCTTCACGCGGGAGGCCGAGGGCCAGCGCATCCCCGCCGGCCCCCTCCTCGTCGTCGTGTCCCCGCACGTCAGGAAACTCGACGAAATCGACCCGCGCTTCTCCGGCAACGGCCTCGGGCCGCGCCGCCGCAGCGCCGGACAGTTCGTCCAGGAATATCTCAACTCCCGCGAGAACTTCCGCTGGGCCATCGCCACCAACGGCCTCGTCCTGCGCCTTCTTCGCGACAACGCCTCCCTCACGCGCCCCTGCTTCCTCGAATTCGACCTCGAGCGCATCCTCGAAGAGGAGCTCTACCCCGACTTCGCCTTCCTCTGGCGCATGCTCCACCACTCCCGCGCCGTCGCCCCGGCGGACGCTCCCGGCGCCTGCGTCTGGGAACAGCTTCGCAACGAGGGCGGCGAACAGGGCATGCGCGTCCGCGACGCCCTCCGCGACGGCGTGGCCAACACCCTCATCGCGCTAGGCTGCGGCTTCCTCCAACACCGCGCCAACGACGCGCTCCGCGCCGACCTCGACTCCGGCTCCCTCACCCACGACGCCTTCTTCCAGGAGCTGCTGCGCATCGCCTACCGCTTCCTCTTCATCTTCGCCGCCGAAGAGCGCGACCTGCTCCACGTCCCCGGCACGCCGCCCGAAGTCCGCCGCGCCTACGCCGAGGGCTACGCCCTCAAGCGGCTCGCGCGCCGCTCGCTCCGCTCCGCCGCCCGCGACGGCTATTCAGATCTCTGGGAGGGCGTCCGCGTGCTCTTCCGCGCCCTCGGGCAGGGAGAGCCCGCCCTCGGCCTGCCCGCCCTCGGCGGCATCTTCAAGCCGGAGGAATGCCCCCGCCTCGCGGCCGCCGCGCTCGACAACCGCACCGTCCTCGAAGTCATGCGCCATCTGCGCTGGACGCGCAACGGCTCCGCCATCACGCCCGTGGACTACCGCAACATGGGGCCGGAGGAGTTCGGCTCCGTCTTCGAAAGCCTCCTCGAACTCGTCCCCGCCGTCAGCCTTCCCAACCGCTCCTTCGGCTTCGTCGGCCTCGACGAGATGGGCGCCGCCTCCGGCAACGCGCGCAAGTCCACCGGCAGCTACTACACGCCCTCCTGCCTCGTCGACCAGCTCGTCAAGACCGCCCTCGATCCCGTCATCGAATCGTGTCGCCGCGCATCCGACCCCGAGGCCGCGCTGCTCGCACTCGCCGTCATCGACCCCGCCTGCGGCTCCGGCCACTTCCTGCTGGCCGCCGCCCGCCGTCTCGCCGAGGCGCTCGCCCAGGCCCGCAGCGGCGACGACGTGGTCCGCGAGGCCGACTATCGGCACGCCCTGCGCGATGTCGCCTCCAACTGCCTCTACGCCGTCGACCTCAACCCCATGGCGCTCGAACTCGCCAAGATCGCCCTCTGGATCGAGACAGTCGAGCCCGGTCGCCCGCTCTCGTTCCTCGACGGCCACT